>CAIJIA010000208.1 GCA_903820655.1 uncultured Chloroflexota bacterium | reverse complement strand
GTGCGGTTGCCACCGATGAGTTCGCGATACCAGAGCCACGCCTCGGGATTGATCGGCTCACCCACGGAGCCAAGCAGTCGCAGCGAGCTGAGGTCGTGCCCCTTCGGATGCTCGTCGCCCTGGCGCATGAAGGCGCGAATGGCCGTTGGTGCGCAGTAGAGAATCGTGACTTTCAACTCTTCGACGATTGACCACCAGCGATCCCACGCAGGCGTGTCGGGGGTCCCCTCGTACATCACCTGTGTCGCGCCGTTACTCAGCGGGCCGTACACGATGTAGCTGTGGCCGGTCACCCAGCCAACATCGGCGGCGCACCAGTAGACATCGTCGGGCTTGATGTCGAAGACGGCGCGATGCGTGAAGGTGGCGCCGAGAAGGTAGCCAGCGCTGGTGTGCATGATCCCCTTCGGCTTCGCCGTGGTGCCGCTCGTGTAGAGCAGGTAGAGCAGCTGTTCGGCGGGCATCGGATCGGCTGGGCACTCCGCGGGCTGGCCTGGAACGAACTCGTGCCACCAGTGATCTCGGCCGTCCTGCATCGCCGTGGTGCCCGCGGTGCCTGGTTGACGACGCTGATAGACGAGCACGCCCGTAATGGATGGCGAGTTCTTGAGCGCCTCATCGGCGATCGGCTTCAGCTCGAAGAAGTTCCCCTTGCGATACCCACCGTCGGCAGTGATCAGCACCTTCGCCGTGGCATCGTTGATGCGGTCGGCGAGTGCATTCGCAGGAAAGCCGCTGAACACCACGCTGTGCGCAGCGCCGAGGCGGGCGCAGGCGAGCATGGCGATCGCCACCTCAGGGACCATCGGCATATAAATGGCGACGCGGTCGCCCTTGGTGACGCCGAGCGCTTTCAACGCGTTGGCGGTCTTCTGCACCTCTCGCAACAGATCGTTGTAGGTCACGGTGCGGCGGTCGCCTGGCTCACCGATCCAGTGGAAGGCGACCTTCTCGCCACGGCCAGCGGCAACGTGCCGATCGACGCAGTTCTCCGACACGTTGAGCTCACCGTCATCAAACCACTTCGCGAATGGGAGCTCCCACTCCAGGGTCTTCGTGAAGGGCGTACGCCAGGTCAGCAGTTCGCGTGCCTGTTCGGCCCAGAAGGAAACAGGATCGGCAGCAGCGCGATCGTAGAGATCGGCGCGGGCATTGGCTGCTGCTGCGGTTGCCACGTCAGGCGGGAAGGAGAGTCCCTCCGATTGGAAGGTTTCAATCCCCTGCTGCTCCGGTGCGTCGCTCACTAGCCGGCGGCCTCTTCGTCGTCCGCTACCTCGTGCTCCTGCTCTTCGACATCGTCGTCCTTCAGATGCGGCACGATCCCAGCGCGACGCTGCGTGCCGCTCCAACCCAACTTAGTGCTGATCTGCTGCGCGGCGTCTCGGGCCGCAGTGACAAGCGCTGGCAACGTACCAGGGGTGACGCGCGTGGCGGCGCCCCACACCACAACGGTGGCGATCACGGTGCCGCGCGCATCGCAGATTGGCACGGCGGCGGCGGTGATCCGGTCGTCCCACTCGCCGATCGCCACGGCGTAGCCGCGTCGTCGAATCGTGGCGAGCTCTTCAAGGAGTGCGCGAGGGTCAGTGATGGTTCGCGGCGTGTAGCGAATCAGTCCGCGTCGAGCAATGGAGAGGACGGTGCGCTCTGGCAGCGAGGCGAGGAGCACCTTCCCTGAGGCGATGGCGTGCATGGCGATTGGTCGCCCGGTGATGTCGGGCATCGGCGTGAGGTTCGGCCCGTCGATCTGACAGATCGCTACCGCCGCGGCGACGCCGTCGAAAACTTCAAGGCTGACGGTTTCGTGGGTGGCCTTGGCGAGCGCCTCCATCTCTGGGAGGGCGATCGCCCGCAGGTCGAGGGTGCGCTCTGCGGATTGGGCCAGGCGAATGATGCCGACGCCGAGGCGGAAGTGCCCACTCTCGCGGTCCTGCTCTACGAGGCCGCGGCGCTCGAGGGTCGAGAGGAGTCGGCTCACCGTTGACTTGTGCAGGTCGAGGGAGTGTGAGAGGTCGGTGACCGAGGCGGAGCCGTCGGCATCAGAGAGACAGACCAGGAGCGCGGCGGCGCGATCGACGGAGCGAACGGCGGCGTCATCTGCACCTGGTGCTACGGCGCCACCCACATGGTCAAGGCCCTCATCAAGGCTCTGGGCCGCGCGGCCGCGCGTCTGCTCACTACTCATTGGTTGGTGCTCCTCCCTAGGTGGCGGATGATCCGCCCACAAGGCGTCGTCGTCAATGGCAGGCCGGATTCGTGCTCAGCGCGCCCCGCGCAGCACCCCTACGATGGTAGCGACAGGGGGCGCTGCCCCCACCGTCAGCACTAAGGGGGAACCATGGCGCAGGGGGGTCGAACAGCGATCATCGTGGGGAGCGGCTTCGGCGGCCTCTCCACGGCCATTCGCCTCCTCTCCGACGGCTGGAAGGTCACCATCCTGGAGGCCCGCCCCGAGATCGGCGGCCGCGCCTCACGCATTCAGGAGGGCGGCTACACCTTCGACACTGGCCCGTCACTGATCACCATGCCCTGGCTCTTCGAAGAGGTCTATGCCGCGGCGGGCGAGAAGATGTCTGATCACGTCACCTTGCGCCAGCTGCAGCCGGGCTATCGCATCTTCTGGACGGGCGAGGATCGCCACTTTGACTTTGGCAGCGACCGCGAGCAGCTGCTCGCCGAAATGCGCAAGTTCTCGAACGACGACGCGAATCAGCTCGAGGCATTCCTCGCCGCGTCTGGTGCAATCCACCGCGAAGGGATCCTCGTCTCCGGTCGGCAGAACTTCTTGAACCTGAAGGATTTCGTCAAGCTCCTTCCGACCATGGCGCGCCTCGATGCGATTCGCTTCCTTGAAGGGTGGGTTGGCAAGTTCTTCAAGGAGCCACATGTGCAGCAGGCATTCGGCTTCCACTCACTCTTCATCGGTGGTGACCCGTCGCGCGTGCCAGCCATCTATTCGGCGCTTGCCTATCTGCAGATCGCCGATGGGATCTGGTACACCGAAGGTGGCGTGTACAGCATCATTCAATCGTTCGGCAAGATCATCGCCAAGATGGGTGGTGTGATCCACACCAACAGCAAGGTGGATCAGATCCTGCATCGCAACGGGCGCGCCACCGGCGTGCGCACCTCTGACGGTGTCGTACACAACGCCGATCTGGTGATCTACAACGGGGACGTCACGGCGCGCGACGCCCTCCTCCCCGATGCCCCTGACGCCTTCCCATGGCGCCTTCGCCCACTGCGCACCACCATGTCGGCGCACATGATGTACCTGGGCACCAACAAGAAGTTTGAGAAGCTCCTCCACCACACTCTCGTTGTGGGTGATGACTATCACGGCTTCATTAAGGATGTCACCCGCGAACGCCGCATGCCACGCAGCAACGCCGTCTACATTCATGCACCATCGCGCACGGAGCCCGAGATGGCGCCACCAGGTGGCGACTCGATCGCCATCCTGCTCCCCGTGCCGAACCTGCGCTCTGGTGACGACTGGGCCGAAGCGGAGCCGCGCATGCGCGATCGCACCTTGGAGTGGCTCGAGGACTGGGGGCTTCCAGGCCTGCGCGATTCGATCGTGGTGGAGCGCTCGTGGACGCCGCTCACCTTCCGCGACGAGCTCCTTGCCCCTGATGGGAATGCCTTCGCCGTCGAACCATCGCTGCAGCAGTCGGCCTACTTCCGCCAGCCAAACCGCGACCGGACAATCGCCGGCCTCTACTACGTTGGCGGTGGCACGCACCCGGGTGCAGGGATGCCAGGGGCGCTCCTCACCTCACAGGTCACCCAGGATCTGATTCGCGGGGACTACCCCGCTCCTTTCACGTCGCGCGCCACTGGCCCGACCGGAAATCTCGTTCGCCCGTAATCGCATGACCCCCCAGCGCGATCCGCGCGTGGCGGCGCTCCTCCCTGAGGCACAGGCAACGATCAATCGCGTGGCGCGAAGCTTCGCCTTGGCGGCACGCTTTCTTCCGCGCGACGTTCGTGATGACATTAATCTGCTCTACCTGGCGCTGCGTCGACTCGACGATTTGGTCGACCTTGAGGCGCCGAGCGGCTCGGCACAACGCGCCGACGCCCAGCAGCGCCTTGCGGCGATCCGCACCTGGCTCAGCAGCGGTGTGATTGACAGCGCCGGTGGTGATGAGCTGGCGATCTTCATCGATCTACAGCGACGAACACCGTCGCTCCCGACTGATGCGATCGGCGCATTCCTCGACGGCATGGAGGGTGACCTCGCCGGCCCCGTTATGGAGAGTGACGCCGATCTCGATCTCTACTGCTACCAGGTAGCGGGCACCGTCGGGCGACTGATGGCGGCCCTCCTCGGTGTGCGCGAGGGCGATAGTGCCCAGGCAGACCTCGCTGCTCGAGCCCTTGGTGGGGCAATGCAGCGCACGAATATCTTGCGCGATATCGACGAGGATCTTGCGAACGGGCGCGTCTATCTCCCTGCAAGTGCCCTACGGCGCGCCGGCCTCGATCCCGCAGCAACGAGTGGCCCGACCTCGCTGCGAGATGGTGATCGGCGCACCTTGTACAACGCAGAGATCGCGCGAGCCGATGCCGACTACGAAGCTGGCATTAAGGGAATTCGCCACCTGCAGAACGGCGGCGGTTCGATTCGCGTGGCGGCCTACCTGTATCGCGAGATTCTGCGCCAACTCGAGCGCGATGGCTTTGGGGTGCGACGACCGCATCGGCCGGTGGTGGGGCGAGTTCGCAAGGCAGCGGCACTGCTACGCGGCGTTACGAGCTCCTAGAGGCCAAGCAGTCCGCGTGCCCCCTCATACGCGAGGAGGAGCCCGAAGATCACGAACGAGGCGGCAGCGAAGCGTGCAATCGTGCGTGGGGCAACGCGTGTGGCGAGCAGCGATCCGGCGCCAACGGCGAGGGCATCGGCGAGCACCATTCCGGCAGTTGATCCGAGCCAGGTTCCGATCGGCTCATGAGTGGCACCGAGCGTGATGGTGGCGAGCATCGTCTTGTCACCGAGCTCGGCGAGGAAGAACGAGGTGCCGATCGCCAGGATCGCCCAGCGGCCAACGCGGGTGGCACGCGCCTGATCCTCGTCGCCGAGCTCATCGCCGCGAAGGGTCCAGACGGCGAATCCCAAATAGGCGGCCCCCGCCGCGAGATTGATGGCGTCGACAGGGAGCGCCGTGGCGGCAACGCGCCCAATGAATACCGACCCTGCGTGCACAAGCAGCGTGGCGCCCGTGATCCCGATCATCACTGGCCAGAAGCGGTAGCGGGCGGCGAAGGCCATCGCCATCAGCTGACTCTTATCGCCAAGCTCCGCAAGGAAGATCACCCCCGCCGAAAGCAGGAACGCCTCCACCTCAGTGTGCGCGCGCGTAGCGAGCGAGAAGTGAGAGCGATATAACTACGATGGCCGTACCGACCAGCTGAATCGGTGTGGTGACATCGTTCAAGAAGATCACTCCACCGATGAGCGCGACCACCGGCACCAGCGTGCTGAACTGGCTCACCGTTGTTGTGGGGATGCGTCGAGTTGCCTCAAGATAGAAAATGAACGGTGCGGCACCACCAAAAATGCCCGTTGCAACGGAGACGACCCACTGCATCTCGGTCGTTGGCAGCTGAAGATCGCCGTTAAAGATCGTGACGCGAACGATCAGCAGGGCGAGCGAGGCGAGCGCCGCCACCAGAAGCTGCGAGGCAACGAGTGGCAGTACCGGCACGGTGCGCACTAGCTTTGAGGAGAGGAGCACGTAGGCCGCACCGCAGAAGAGGCCGAGGATGGCAAAGATGATCCCCTCTGGCTTGAGCGTGCCCGCGACGCCAGCGCCGCCGACCACCAGACTTACGCCGATGATCGAAACGACCATCAGGATGGCGGCGCGGCGACTCACCTTCTCACCCAGATACGGGGCGGCCAGAATGGCGATCAGCACGGGATTCAGTGACGAGACGAGAGCAACGAATGCGCCGCTCGAGAAGATGATGCCAACGTTACCGAGCGTGTACGCCCCCCACGGCTCAATGATTCCGGTCGAAGAGGCGCGCAGCAGCCCTGGGTGCCGGAAGCCGCTCAGCTCGCCACGAATTGCACCGAGCACGAGCAGCACGACGAAGCCGACGCCAAGCTCAATGACCAGGAACGTGTCGTTCCCCACCCCCGCCGAAAGGACGTAATCCGACGTTGTCGATCCGAAACCCCATGCGAGTGAGGC
>CAIJIA010000207.1 GCA_903820655.1 uncultured Chloroflexota bacterium | reverse complement strand
TTCGAACTCTTCGGATTCATAGAGCGTAGGCAGCCTTCGGTGCGGCCGACACGCTTGGCGATCTTCGCGTAGGTATCACCCTTACGAATCGTCTCACGTCGCACTGGCCCGGCGTTCAGCGCGAAGAACTTTGCGTAGGCGGGGGTGCTGACCTTGTACCCGAGCCGCGCCGCAACCTTGGCGAGCGTACTCTCACCTGCGCGAACAGTTGTGGACTGCGCTGGTGCCGTTTCGGGGGTGAAGATGAGATCTGGATTGACGACAGGAGGGGTGGCAACGTCGAGCACCTCGCTCATCGCGAGGCGCACGACGTGTCCGATCCCCTTGAGGTCGCGATAGCTCAAGTACAGCTCTGAGCCCGTATCACCCAACGCATCAACGGCGGTAACGCTCCAGCCGCTGGCGATTGGCCAGAGCAGCGCCCCAGGCGTACTCAGCGCGCCGAGCGACCAGTGGGTGTTTGGCGTAAAGCTCAGCGACCCTGCGGCTTGCGATGCCATGAGCGCTCCATCGGTGGCGCGCCAGAGCACGGTGGCATCGGGCACGCCGTCGCCAGTGACATCACGGAGCACCGTCGCCGCGTCGGCGCTGGTCGTCGTCTCAATGAGCTGGGTTGGCGAGGCGCCGGTAGTGACCTCGAAGAGGCGGAGTCGCGCCGTTGTAGCATCGGTTA
This sequence comes from uncultured Chloroflexota bacterium, assembly GCA_903820655.1. GTDB lineage: Bacteria > Chloroflexota > Limnocylindria > Limnocylindrales > Limnocylindraceae > Limnocylindrus. The sequence goes on along the minus strand of CAIJIA010000207.1, from coordinate 2,035 downwards.
CGTCAGGCGTGCGCTCCGTAATGAAGAACTCTTGGATGATGTCGGCTGAAGTGTCGGCAACGTCAAGGCTGAGGTTCGCTGTCGCATCAAAGCCTGTGTAGGCGTCGAGAATGGTGACTGAGGTACCGAGAACGCCGCTGGAGATTGGCGTCTTGATCAAGCTCGTTGATCCGTCGGCGGCACGCCACAAGCTGACCACCGAGAGGCCCCCGTCACGCTCGGTTCGGGCAATGTCGCGATCAATGAGGGTGGCGCCCGCTAGTGCCGGCACCGTGCCTGGTACGCGATTGCGCAGGCGGCCGTTCTTCCCCACATATTTGTCTGAGGAGATGAACTTAATAGAGCCGTCAGCACCGATGGCGGTGAAGTCGCCCTTCCCGTCGCCGGTCACATCGATGCCTGGCGAGATGATGCGGTTTGGCTCTACCCAGTTGATGGTGTACTTGTACGCACGAGAACCAGGAATGCTGTACGAGGTCTCACTCGTGGCCGTGGCGTCTACCGTGTACCAGACGTAGCGGATCAACTCTTCGACCGAGAGGTCATGCTCCTTCGCGCAGGTATCCGCGTTCATGACGAAGATCGAAACGCCGCGCCAATGCCCAGGCTGCGTGGCATGCCGAAGTGGGATGCCGCCCTGCCCAGCCTTTGGTGGTGCTAGACAGCCAGTTACGGCTCCGCCGCCGCCATTCCAGCTGCCGTAGAACCCTGGATTGGCGAAGTACCACTTCCCGTCGTCTTTCAGCCGCTGAACGGTGATCCCCCAGGTTGCGTCAACGGCGGCGTTATAGCGCGCATTACTGCGACCACCTGAAGTCCAACCTGGGTCATAGATGCCGCCGATGCGATAGATCTGATTGATTGACGGCTCATCTGTGACGTCAAAGCACGATCGCGGGGTGTCGGCGGGGAGGCTGGTGACCGGGGTGATTCCGCCGCTCTCGTTGTACACGGCAAGCGGTGCCGTGATATGCCCCGTTGCATAGTCGCGCTGAATTCCACCAATGCCATCATCGAGAAGATCTGCGCCAAAACGAATGCGCAATGGGACGAGAGTCTTGAAGTTTTCAGTCGCTCTCTGTGAGTTCGTTGATCCAGCTCGTCCTTGGGTCCCATTGACTTTGCCATCATCGGCCAGGTCGTCTCGAAGCCATTTTTCATACGTTGCACTCTTTAAGGTGGACGCATAGAACCAATCTCGGCTCTTCATAGTCCACGACCAGGCGTTCTGTTTGATGGCAATTGCGCCAACGCCGAGCAGGGCGTCGCTGTAGGGGCTCGCCTTGTATTCGGTATAGAACTCGGCCACATGGGTGCGGTAGACGTAGAGCTTGAAAGGGATCTCCTCGACCACGCCGGCGTTGGTGCGTAGGACTCTGATGGTGTCAGGGGGTGAGATCTCGCTCTTCCAGTCGGTGCAGGGCTTCTGCACGAAGGAGGCGGCGGCCGCAGGGGTCGGGTTAGCGCCCGCCACACCCACCACGCCAGAGAAGCAGAGGAGGGCGGCCCCTGCGAGCGCGATGGCGCGGCGGAGCGTCATACGAGATGTCGCTCTTCGTTCCATGTGGTGATTCTACCGCCTATGCGAGATCGGATCATGTGAGCCCTGAAAGGATCAGACCTACTCGCTAAGGCTTCCGTCAAAGCCACCTTCTGCATCTAGGATGCGCAGCGCGAGCGAGAGGGCAAGACGCAGATCGGGTTCACGAAGATCCCAACCTGTTACCTCTTCAATACGCTTGAGGCGATAGGCGGTGGTATTGCGATGCACACCGAGTGAACTACTGGCCTCAGACGAACCGGGCGCGTCGAGGATGGCGCGGACCGTTTCGATGCGCTGCCGGCGAGCGGCTGCAGTGCCCACGAGCAGTGGCCCAAGCAGCGAAAGTGCGAGTCGTCGCCCTTCTGGAATGGTCATCACTGACCCGAGGAGCTGATGCGCAGGGAGTAGCTCCGCGCGAACGACCTGCTCGCCACCACTACCGGCGCGACCACCGATGCGGCGCTCTAACGACTCGAGTGCGGCGCGTGCTTC
>CAIJIA010000206.1 GCA_903820655.1 uncultured Chloroflexota bacterium | reverse complement strand
GCAATTGCCCGCGTGCTCTTGAAAGATCCACCAATCCTCTTGCTTGACGAGGCAACCTCGGCACTCGACTCAGTCTCGGAGCGCCATGTGCAGCAGGCGCTTGAGCGTGCCATGGCGGGTCGCACCACCATCGCCGTGGCACACCGGCTGAGCACTGTTGCGTCCGCAGATCAGATCATCGTGTTGGATCACGGCGCTATCGTGGAGCGCGGTCGGCACGAGGATCTGCGCGCAAAGGGCGGCCTCTACGCCGAACTCGCCGCGGTGCAGTTCGGCCTGCTGGCATAACATGCGTGAAATGTGGGTCGTTGCAGTGCTGGCGATTACGCTACTCATTGGTGCTGCTGGCCCAGCACACGCTACGAGTGAACCGCTCGGTGCAGATCCGCTCGAAGTAGGTTCGGCCCCGACGTCCACGGAGTACCATGTTAGTCCAAGTTTCACAGGCCGCGGGTGGCCAACAAATAGTGCATACGAGCCGACCGTTGCGACGCATCCTACCGATCCCAACACCCTTGCTGTTGTCTACCAGGGGAGCGAGAGCTGGATGCGCTGTGGGCTCGGATCCGTTGTGCGTATCTCTCATGATGGCGGAGCAACCTGGAAGAGTACGAAGCGAGGTCCAGGCCTTGGTGGCAACCGGGGGCAGAGCTATCACGCGATGCTCACATGGGGCCCGGGCCCAACTGAAGGGAGCGCGCGGCTCTACTGGGTAAACACCACCGTTCCGGGATGTAATTACACCAAGCACTCGGTCACCATGGCGTGGAGCGACGATGAAGGAGCCACCTGGTCGAAACCCTTTATTAACCAGGGCACGGCACCGTGGATTGGTGGCCTACCAACGATTACTGTGGATAACACTCCGGCGAGCCCAGGGTTTGGCAATGTATTTGTGGTGTTCAACCACGCGCTCGCTGCAAACAAAGGATCAGGGATGGGCGTGCTCGCCTCAACGGACTTCGGCGTGTCATGGTCAATTGGCGCAGAGGTGCCACCGGCTCCCCTCGTGGAGGGGTGCCCCTACACCTGGCGAATCTCTTATCGGGGTGCTGTGAGCCCCGATGGCATCTTGCATGTCGTCGGGTACCAGTCAGACCTGCGCAACTGGAGTGCCAAAGCCCCATTTGCCAAAAAGGGCAGTGCCAATGTTTGCCGCCAAGCATTTACTACAGCTGCGATTTCGGTTGACAGGGAGAGCGGCACGATGAGCGTCGGCCCGACGGTCATTGCGGCCGAGGTTTCCCGGAGTCCACAGGCGCTCTCAGGAAGCCTCTACCCAGGCACGAACGCCGTCATTGCTGATCCAACCTGGGCGTACGGACTGAGCGTTGACCCAACGAACGGTGCGATTTACCTCGCGGTAGGTGATGTTCGAACTGTGCCGACGCAGCCGCCGGCAGCGTTCGTGCGCCTCGGTATGAGTCTGGACGGGGGCGTAACTTGGAGCTGGCAAGAGATGCCCCCGATTAAAGTTGCGGGCGTACGAAGTAAAGGCGGAGGCGCGTCGGGATCTTTCCGACCAGTAGTCACAGCCTGCGGTGACGGTCGTGTGGTCGTGGGCGTGCGAACAATCACTGCACTCACAACAAAAGAGCTCCGCACAACGTCGCGTCGGCCACCAGTGGTCATCGGTGGCTATGCCTTTGTTTCGCTTGATGCTGGAGCGACCTGGTCTACGCCACTCAAAACGGCTAAGAAATTATGGAACGCGCGGGTGCTTGGCCGTAGCCACAACGGCATCGGACTCTCGGACTCCGCGGCATGCACCGCAAGCGGCCAAACCGTACTCGCGTATGGCGATGGTCGCGATGGCGCTACGACAGGTAAAGCGTGGGGACGTACCTCAATTTACCTTTCCGTTGTAGATACAGGAACCATTCAGCCGTAGCCATTGATTAACATCTACTCGCAGATTTCAACCCGCGACGACCACCAGCCGTTGAAAGCTCGCAGGAATCTTTACACTCCCTACCTCTCTGAACTGTGCATCACAACTCGTACTACTCCAGCCGTTTGGCGCGATAGTGAGAAGTTCGTGTAACACCGCGTGCGCCTCAATGCGCGCCAGTGGTGCTCCAAGGCAGGCGTGTGGACCGATCCCGAATGCAACATGAGGAGAGGAAGCTGGTCGGTCAAGACGCAGCTCGGCGGGGCAGGTGAAGACCGTTGCATCGTGATTGGCGGAGGCGAAATCGAGCCCAACGTGCGGTGACTGCCCCGGATCACCCCCGCCCACTCCACGATCAATGCGCTCCATGAGCCCGAGCGGCGTCGTGAGGCGCAGCGTCTCTTCAATGAAGGCGGTTCGTGTGGTGACGTCGCCACGTAGTGCCGCAACGTGCGTCGGGTGCGCGGCAACCATCCAGGCGATACCAGCGATGAGGTTCATCACCGTGTCGCGACCCCCCGCCAGCAGAAGGCTGCCAACGCCGATCTGCTGGTCGCGAGTGAGCACCACTCCGGCGATTGGGGTGCTGGCAAGCAGGTTGAAGAGACGCCCACCAGTTCCCGCCGCGCCTTCATTCACCGCTCGTTCAAGGAAGGCGAGGAGGGCAGCCCCGTCGCGTCGTCCGTCATGGTCACCCCAGACCGATGGCCCCCACGACGACCATTCCTCAATGTCGCCTGGGCGATCGAGCAGGCGGGCGATCGTGCGCACCACGAGTGGCAGGCCCACGCCGCGCACCATCTCAAGCTTGCCGCTGCGTAGCGGCGCAACCAGGTCGCGCGCGTCAGCCTCAATCCCTAGCTGAAATGGGGCGAGCGATCCCTTTGAGAAGAACGGCACAAGGAACGCTCGCAGCGCCGAATGCAGCGGCGGGTCCGACTCCAGAGGGAGCTGCCGATAAGTGCGCACATCCTCGTCGCCTTGATGGAGCGATGAGTAGCGCTCGAAATCCCTCCCTGCCGCGCGTACGGCGTCGTAGCCGGTAACGCGCGGCAGCCGCTCAACGCGGGAGGGGCCGCTCACAACTAGCGGAGTGCGACCAAGAGTGCGCCAACGAGGCCGAGATTCACGATGTCGTTACCAGCCTCAATCAGCAGCACGCCGAATCCGTGCCCGGCGAAGATGCGGTGGCTCAAGCTGCTGCCACCAACAATGCCAACACCGATCAAGAGTCCGACGAGCGCACCGTCAATAGGGGCGGTGAGCTGCAGTGCGCTTAGGATGAGGGCGAGAACGGTGACCTGCAAGATCTGACCTACCAGCACGGAGCCGAAGGCGATCCCCATGTTCATGCCGCCACCCGGTACATCCTTCGGGCCCTTCCCCATGAGACGCCACCAGGTGGAATAGAAGGTGGCTGGGCCGAACCAGAGGAAGCCGCTCACAAAGCTGACGGCGGTTCCGGCGATGATTCCGAGCACATTCACTTCAGGCATTTCACTCTCCACTTGTGCGAGCCGCATAGCCCGCTCCCCTGATTCTATCGCCTTACTTTGTGGTGACGGGGCTAGAATCTACCCATGCCATTCGCCGCCACCTCGCGTCGCGCTGCCCGTCTCTGCTTCGCGCTGCTCATCACCGTAGCCAGCCTTTCGAGCCCAGTTGCGACACCGGTGGCTGCGACGGATCCGGTCGACTGGCGGGCCTGTGCCGCGCGCCCAGTGCCACTACCAGCGGCACGCGCTGTTGACCCGACGCTGGCCAACGCCCTCACCGCCAAGGTGGTCGCCTGGCAGAAAGCGCGCCGAACTCGCCACCCAGGCGTCTCAGTTGCCATTCGCTGGGACGACGGCCGCAGCCTCACCGCTACTGCTGGGATTGGTGACACCAAGAGCAGGCGCACCGTAACCCCAGCGATGCCGTTTGCCATTGCGAGTACGAGCAAGGCGTTCACCGCCGCAGTTGCCCTGCTCCTAGATCACTGCGGAATCTTGCCGCTCAGCACACACGCTTCGACGCTTGTCCCCGAAGCCGACGTAAAGCCAGAGGTCACCATCGCGCAGTTGCTCTTGCACCGATCTGGCATGAGTGATTGGCTCACCGATAAAGATTCCAGAATGGGGTGGCTGAGCAGAAATCAGAACGCGAAGGTCACGCCACTGACGGCCGTGCAGGGCTTACTCCCGCCGACAACCGTTGGGAACTTCTCATATTCCAACTCGGGCTTCACCCTCGTTACGATCGCTGCCGAACGTGCCACCGGCGTTGACTGGAAGACGCTGGTGAAGTCGTTGCTGCTTGACCCAATGGGTATGACTGAAACGGGATGGGGTCCGAAAGTTGGAGCGGCGCGACCACATATGAGCGGCAAGCCGTACGGGTTCGCTGGCTGGGGTCCGAGCAAGGCGGTTGGAACAGTCCTGCGTGGTGCAGGAGACATGCTCTCGACACCGCGCGACCTCGCCCGGTTCGCGGAACTCTTCTGGGGGAATCGACTAACCGAGGGAGAGGCAACGCTCGCCATGAATGGCAGCGCCTTTCAGACCTGGTCATCTTGGCTTTACAACTACGGCACACAGGTAGATCGAACCTGGCTCGGCGAGCTGCGCAGCTACGGTCACAATGGCGGATTCTCTGGCGTCACCAGTTCTCTGCACCGAATCCCGACACTGGGAGTCACCATCGCCGCCGTGGCGAATGGCTCACCGACGACGAACTCGTTCGCCGATGATCTCGCGCAAGAACTCTTCAAGCTGATTGACCGACCCGCCGTTGATGGAAGCGGCGTGCCGCGCCTGACCGCTGCCGATAGTGGCGACCCGGAGCCACCCGACGCGCCCGTCGTCCTTCCCGTTGACTATTGCGGCGATCCCACACCGAACAGCAGCAGCGATGCGCTGGCGGCCCGCTGGATCGCACTCGGCTCATCTGACGGATGGGTGGGAAGCACGACAGCGATGGCCGAACTCCCCGACGGGCGCCTCGTTGTTGGTGGTGTCGGGCTCACAAAGGCCGCTGGCAAATCAGTGGCGGGCCTCGCCGTGCGCGACCCACGAACCGGCACATGGCAGGCACTCGCAAACTTGAAGACCTCCAACGGACGCGTTGCCTCGGTGTACGGGCTGGCCGTCGATACCTCGCGCAATCTCCTCTACGTCGCCGGAAACTTCAGCAGCGTCACGCGGGGCAGCCGTCGCGTTGCAACGGTCGGGCTCGCCCAACTCAATCTCAAAACTGGACTCTGGTCGAAGGTCGGCACGGGGCTCACCGGTAAAGGGATCTCTGTCAGGTCACTCTCGCTGGATGTGGAGAGCGGAAACCTGCTGGTCGGGGGCCACTTTACGCGCGCGGG
>CAIJIA010000205.1 GCA_903820655.1 uncultured Chloroflexota bacterium | reverse complement strand
GTGTCGGGGTTCTTGCCAACCGCACGCGCCCCTTCGGCGAACTTGTCGAAGACCGTCTGGATCTTCTCGTCCGCGGCGCCGACGGTGATGATGCCGTCACAGAGTTCGCCCGTCTTCTTGGCGGTGATTGGGCCAGCGGTCGCCACGTAGATTGGAGGCGGGGTAGGGGGGAGCGTCCAGAGGCGTGTGCTCTCCAACTGATACCAACGTCCAGCGTGCTTCACCTCGTTGCCGGTGAAGAGCTTTCGGATAATCTCGATCGCTTCGAACATTCGCGCAATGCGCTCACCAACCTCCGGCCAGTAGCCACCAACGACATGTTCGTTCAGTGCCTCTCCCGAGCCGAGTCCGAGCCAGTGGCGACCGGGATACATCGCTTCGAGTGTTGCCGACGCCTGCGCAACGGTGGCTGGATGCATGCGCCAACCTGGGCAGGTGACGCCAGGGCCAACGTCGCCCTTGGTGCGTTCAGCGAGCAGCGTCATCACGTTCCAGACGAATGGCGCAGAGCCCTGCTCCGGGACCCACGGCTGGAAGTGATCGGCGGCCATCACGCCGCTGAATCCCGCCTGCTCGGCGGCGACGGAATAGTCGACGACCTCGGTCGGGCCAAACTGCTCGAGCATGGCGGCGTAGCCGATCTTTGCGGAACCCTTACTCATCGCTACTCCTCTCCAATTGGCTTGCCGTGCGCAACGACGCGCTCGGGAGTGATTTCAATAAGGATTCGTTGCTGCGTCTTGAACATTGCAAGATTCTTCGCCAGGAGGGCGGGGTCGCTCAGATACTTGGCGGCCAATCGCGCCATCTGCGCCTGGGCAATCTCCTGGTTGTCGTCCATTCGCACGCGTCCAAGGATCTGCACGTAGTCGTAGCGGTCCTCGACCATGAAGGAGCAGCGGGGGTCGCGGCGGAGGTTCGCCGGCCAGCGGCGCCCCTCAGCACTGTTCACCAGGATGCGGTCGCCGACGAGCTCGTACCAGACCACCGCGGCAAACGGCGCACCGTCGGCATCGATGGTTGCGAGGCTGCCAAACCGTGGTCGGTCGAGGAACTTCCGGATCCCGGGATCGCCAATTCCTAATGGGCTCATGAGGCGTACGCTACACGCAACGGAGCCCGCCGTCCTTAGGAGGGCCCAGAAGTTGCGGAGGTGCCCCATGGCCCAGATCCATCTACACGCTGAGAGTGGCGACTACGCCCCTATCGTCCTCATGCCAGGCGACCCGAACCGCTCCAAGCGGATCGCTGCGCGCTTCGATGGCGGCCTCGAGAAGGCGAAGCTCGTCAACGAGCATCGCGGCCTTCTCGGCTATACGGGAACGATCAACGGTGTTCCGGTCAGCGTTCAGACCACAGGGATGGGGACGCCAACGACCAGCATCGTCATGGAGGAGTTGCTCAACCTCGGCGTTGAGACGTTCGTGCGCATCGGCACCTGCGGCGGCTTCCTGCATCTAGAGACGGGCGATGTGATCGTTGCCTCGGCTGCGGTTGCAAGCAGTGGCATCGGTCCAATCCTCGGATTCGACGAGCCGACGGCACCAACCGCCGACTTCGATGTGACGAACGTGTTGGTCGCAGCGGCGAAGGCCGAAGGCTTGACCACGCATGTTGGGCCAATTGTCACGTCGGACGTCTTCTACGATCCGAATCCGCTCGGCACCGCACGCTGGGGCGCGCGAGGGTATCTCGGTGTTGAGATGGAGTCGGCCGCAATGTTCCTGCTCGCAATGCGCGAGCGCGCCAAGGGCCGACCGGTTCGTGCTGGAACGATCCTTACCGTCTCCGACACCATTCGCGACCCGAAGGTTGTCGCCGAGGCACGGAAGGGCGGGAGCGAGCCGTGGTATCGACTCCCTGAAGATGAGCTGATCAAGCGCATTGATCTAACGATCGGCGCTGCGCTGAAGGCCGCCGCAACGCTCGGCGCCCGCTAGCTCGTTC
>CAIJIA010000204.1 GCA_903820655.1 uncultured Chloroflexota bacterium | reverse complement strand
CGCGGAGTGGCAGCCGCTGACGCGTGGCGCGGAGCCGTGCGACGCGAGAGTGGGTTTCGCGCCATCGGCATCTCGTTTGCCGGCCTCGCCCTGTCGCTCGTTGCCGCCCTGTCGCTCCATCTTATTCTGGGTGGCTACGTCGCCACGGCATCAGAGCTTGTCGGTGGAATCTTCTCCTCTGGGACCGAGACGCCTGGTGCGACCCCTGCGCCACGCTGGGATGGGAAGGAGCGCCTGAACGTTCTTCTGGTCGGGATCGACCAGCGTGGTAACAGCACCTCCTTCAACACCGACACCCTGATCGTCGCCAGCGTTGATCCAGTCAACGGTACCGTCACAATGTTCAGCATTCCGCGCGACACAGTAGATTTCCCAGTTCCCGCTAGTGCCCAGCGGTTGTACGGAACTACGTACGGCAACAAGATCAACTCGTACTACGCATCGGCAAGCCGCCACCCAGATGTCTTCCCAGATGGTCCGATGCCCGCGCTTCGCGAGATGCTCGGCAACTTCTACGGCATGAAGATCGATTACTCGTTGATGGTGAACTTCTCTGGGTTTCAGGAGATTGTTGACGCTCTTGATGGTGTACGGGTGACTGCGCGAAACCCTGTCACTGACGACTCGTATCCGATCGCCAGCGGCAAACACGCACGCATCCACATTCTGGCTGGCGTACACGCCATGAATGGTGATGAAGCGCTGATCTTTGCTCGTTCGCGACATGGCAGCTCTGACTTTGATCGCGCCGCGCGGCAACAGCAGGTGATCTCTGCGATTCGGGCGCAGAGTGACATGGCGGCGATCAGCCGGAACCTCCCCTCCCTGGCAGCCGCACTCAAGGACTCCTTGAAGAGCGACTTCCCTCAACAGGATCTGCCGCTTCTTCTCGATCTCATCGCCCAGATTGACGCTGGAAGCATTCGCAGCATCGTCTTCACGCCACCGACCTACCAGACCGTTGGTTCCGACTCCCGTGGATACATCATCACTCCTGATGTGGCGAAGATCCGTGCAGCGGTGCTCAAGGCCTTCACCGCACAGCCAACGAAAGAGGAGCGTGAGGCCGATGCAATTGCCCGGGAGGCGGCGCGTATCTGGGTCCTGAATGGCACTGGCCGAAAGGGCGAGGCGGGGGTTCTTGCCGCAGCACTCGCCCGAGCTGGCCTTGACGCATCGGCGCCGACGACGATCACGCCGGCCGAGATCGGCCTGCTTAAGACGCGATTCATCATCTTCAACGGGGCCGAGCAGCGGATGCCAGTGTCGCTCGCGTTGCTTGAACGCCTCCTTGGCATAACGGCGACGTTGATAGACGACCCGACCGTGACGGTCGATGTGGAGATTATTACTGGCGCCGACGTGCCAACAATCACCCCGTAGGGGCGCCGAGCGGACTAGTAGATCGGCGTGAGCCAGTGCTTGTAGGCGGGTACCTTGCCGCGCACCGCATCGAAGTAGCGGCTCTGGATTCGCTTCGTTAGCTCGCCAATCTTCCCCGTGCCGACGGAACGGTGATCAACTTCAATGACTGGCGAAACCTGCGCACCAGTCCCAACCAGAAAGATCTCGTCGGCGATGTAGAGCTCGCTGCGGTCAATCTGTCGCTCGACCACCGGGATGCCGAGCTCTGCGGCGATCTCGATGATGCCCGCTCGGGTGATCCCTTCAAGGATGTCATCGTTCACGCCAGGGGTCACGAGCTTCCCGCCGCGCACCATGAAGAGGTTCTCGGCCGAGCCCTCTGAGACTTTCCCCGCCTCCGTGAGCACGATCGCCTCGTCAAAGCCGTTCAGCCCCGCCTCGCTCTTCGAGAAGGCGCTGTTCACGTAGTTGCCCGCCACCTTGGCTCGCGCAGGGATGGCGAGATCCGAAGTGCGGCGCGTGGCGACAGTCGCGCAGCGGATCCCCGTTGCGGTGTCGATGTAGTCGCCAAACGGAACCGAGATGACGTACAGGTCATTCTCGAGACCGTGCAGCTTTACCCCGATCGCCTTGGTGCTCTTGTAGACGCTTGGCCGAACGTACACGTCCTCTTTGAAGGCATTCCGCTTGAGGAGTTCTACGACGATCCCCTTCAGCTCCTGCACGTCCGGGAGCGGGTCCATGAGCATGATCTTGCACGAGGAACGCAGGCGCTCCAGGTGCTCGGTGACCTTCAGCGCGTACAGCTGCCCCTCGTCCGCGTTCCAGTAGGCGCGAATCCCTTCGAAGGTTGCCGTGCCGTACAGGAATGCGTGCGTCATCACGCTCACCTTGGCGTCGGCCAGCGGCCGGAAGTCACCCTCCAAATAGGCGGTGATCCCGTCGTACTCGTGGCCGGTGCTCTTCGCCATGGTGTGTGCCTCGGCCGGGCCTAGCCCTGGTGCTGAGGTGCGTACGGCAAGAGCGCCATCTGGCGAGCGCGCTTCAACGCTGCCGTGACTTCGCGCTGATGCTGCGCGCACGTGCCCGTCTTGCGACGCGGCTCGATCTTGGCGCGGTCTGAGAGATAGCGGCGGAGACGATTGATCTCCTTGTAGTCGATGTAGCCCTGCTTGTCGCTG
>CAIJIA010000203.1 GCA_903820655.1 uncultured Chloroflexota bacterium | reverse complement strand
GAGAAGCGCCTCTTTTGTGGAGTCGGTGACTGTCCAATCGAGTGTCGCGACCTCTGCAATCGCGTCGCGAATGCGGTGTGCGCCTGGCTCACCACCCGCCTGCCAGTAGCTGCGAACGCGTTGGGTGAGATGCGTCGCCTTGCCGACGTAGATGATCTTCCCTGCACTATCCGAGAAGAGATAGACGCCGGGCGCATCGGGGAGAACCTTGAGTGCCGCCGCGATTGCGTCGGGAACGCTCGGCGCCGGCAGTCGCTCAGGCGCCATCACGCGACCCGACACGACCACGGAGTGCCTCTCGGCGATTCAAGATGCGCAGGATTTCGTCGAGCGCTTCGCGTAGCTCGATCACCGCCTCACCAGAGGCGATATCGGCAAGTCCATCCCCTGGCCCAAGGGCGGCACGTACGGCAATGACACCTTTGCGCAGGGCTGCCCCGTGCGCGTCGCGAAGCTGCGTAGTCCAGGCGCGGTACGGCAGGAACCTTGCGCGAGCACGTTCGTCCACTAGTTCATCAAGGATGCGTTCAAGGAGCTGCGCTGCGCGGAGCCCAGCCTGGTCGAGTGAGGGATCGGCGTGTCGAGGGAGGTGCGGCTCGGCCATCGCTACTCCAGCGAGTGGATTGGCTCGCCCTTCAGCGCAAGGGCGAGATAGCGACCGGTGTGGCTGCGCTTCACCTTTGCAACCTGCTCCGGCGTCCCCTCTGCGATGAGTTCACCGCCGCGGCTTCCGCCATCAGGCCCAAGGTCGATTACCCAGTCCGCCGTCTTGATTACGTCGAGGTTGTGCTCGATCACGATGACACTGTTGCCGCCATCAACGAGGCGATGCAGCACGTGCAGCAGGCGATCAACATCGGCGAAGTGCAGCCCAGTCGTCGGCTCGTCGAGGATGTACATCGTGCGGCCGGTGGAGCGACGGGCGAGCTCCGTGGCGAGCTTGATGCGCTGCGCCTCACCGCCCGAGAGGGTCGTTGCCGCCTGGCCGAGGCGGAGATAGCCGAGTCCGACCTCGCTCAGCGTCTTGAGGCGATTGCGAATCGCTGGCACCGCAGAGAAGCGCTCAAGGGCATCCTCCACCTGCAGCTCCAAGACATCAGCGATCGTCATTCCCTTCCAGGTCACCTCGAGCGCCTCGCGGTTGTAGCGCTTCCCCTGACACGTTTCGCAGGGCACATACACATCGGGGAGGAACTGCATCTCGATCTGCAGGATGCCGTCGCCAGAACAGGTCTCGCAGCGGCCACCCTTGACGTTGAAGGAGAAGCGCCCAGCCGAGTAGCCACGGAGTCGCGCCTCTTGGGTAGCAGCAAAGAGCTCACGGATTGGCGTGAAGAGGCCGACGTACGTTGCGGGGTTCGAGCGCGGGGTGCGGCCGATCGGGCTCTGGTCGATCTCAATCACCTTGTCGATCTCATCGAGACCTGTGATGCGGTCGTGCGCCCCTGGTCGCTCTTTCGCGCCGTGCAGCCGGCGCGCTAGCGCCTTCTGCAGAATATCGGTGACGAGCGTGCTTTTGCCGCTTCCAGAGACGCCGGTTACGGCAACAAACTCGCCGAGTGGGAAG
>CAIJIA010000202.1 GCA_903820655.1 uncultured Chloroflexota bacterium | reverse complement strand
GATTGCAGCACCTCCGCGTTGTAGAGCCCGCGGTTGATGGTGGCGCGCGCCCATGCCTGGTCAGGGACCAACCCAGAAATCTCACTTGGTAGATCGATGCCGGTTGGTGCACCGAAGCCCCACTGTCGACCGCATGTTGAGAGGCGATCAATCTTGACGAGCCGCGCGAGTTGGAATGTCACGACGTTTGAGCTCCACGAATACGCTTCGGATGGTGTCAGTGAACCGCCAAATCCCGCACGATTCCACTCATAAAACTTTTCACCGTCTACTTCGAGATACGCCGTGGATTGGAATCGGGTTGTCGGTGTGACGAGATTGTTGTTGAGCGCGCAAGAGTAGGTGACGAGTTTGTACGTACTGCCCGGAGGAAAGTACGAGCCGACCGAATGGTTCAGCAGTGGTGAGTATTTATTCGCAAGATACTTTTGATACTTCGCATTGCTGATCCCTGCCGAGAAATCATTGTTGTCGTACGTTGGAAGGGAGGCCATCGCAATGACCTCACCGTTCTGTGGATTGATCGAAGCGACAACACCCTCTTTGGTGCCGGCGCTCTTTAGCCCCCACTCCAACGCAGTCGTTGCGCGCTGTTGCGCTTCAATGTCGATCGTGAGCGTCAGTGACGATCCATCAATGGGAAGCTTTGTGACACCAAGAATCCGCACAAGGCGACCCTTTGCGTCGACCTCAACTTGGCGAATTCCTGGTGCGCCGCGAAGGGTCTCCTCATAACTCGCCTCCACGCCCGCGCGCCCGATGAAATCAACGACGGTGTAGCCGGCCGGCGCAAGTGTGCTCGCCTCTACTGCGTCGATGCGGCCAACGTAGCCAACGATGTGGCTGATAAGCGTTCCGTATGGATAGACGCGTCGAGCTTCAACGACCGTTTCGACGCCAGGAAGGCTGGCGTGCTCTTCATTGATCAGTCGCGCTGCGCGCTCGCTTACATTGTTGGCGATGCGAATCGGCTCCCAGAGTGAGCCGGTACTGCGATCGAGCAGTGTGATGATTCGTACAGGATCAATCTTCAAGATTGCTCCAAGCGTTTTCACCACGCTCGCGCGAACGGTGAGCGAGAGATCACCGGGCCGAATTTGCACGGCGTACACCGCAATATTTTTTGCAAGCACGCGGCCGCTACGGTCGTACACCAACCCGCGCGCTGGCGTGATGAGCTCTTCAACGATGCGATGTCCGCGCGCTACGGCGCTTGTTGTCCCTGACGATGTTGTCGCGCCAAATTGAATGAGGACCAAGCGACCGCCAAGCCCACCAAAGGTTAAAAGTACGATGAGTGCAGCAGCAAAAAATCGTAGAGGGCGTCGTCGCCGAACCTCTCGATCGCTCGGTCCACCACCGCCAGGATAAACCTGAGGGTTCGTCATGTTGTTGAACTACCCTCGGAGCGATTGGTCGAACTGGTAGCCCCTGCGCCGTCGCTGCCCGAACACCGCCAGGGCGCTTCCAACCGCCAGGTTTACGACGAGCGCGGAGACATTCTCGCCGAGGCGCCCGGTCCCTCCGCCGCTGAGCAGGAAGATCGTGACGCTGCTCGCCACCAGCCCAAACAAGAGCGCGACAAATCGCTTGAGCAGCAGGGCATCCCCAGCTCCTCGAATCTGGCTTGCAACCAGCACGCCAGCGATCATTGCGAGGCTGGTTAGCCCAAGTGGCCGTAAGAGTGCAATATCGATCGTGAGGCCAGCCGCTGTTGCGGCAATAAGGGTCAGCGTGCGTCGATCGACTGATGCTGTAACAATCAGCAGCACGATCGGAAGGTTGACCACGCGCTCTAGCCCAAGTTCGGGCAGGAGCCGCGCCTGGATAAGGGCGGCGAGCACGATTCCAAGCACGTAGCCGAGGCGTTTGGTCATTGCCTCAGGATACCCCCGCAGCCGCCTCAGCGCACCACCCCAACGGACCTCTGTTGTTCCACGTGAAACATGGCCGCCGAAACCCCTCCGTAGCCCCCTGCTGCTACGATAGGAGCGTGAATGCCACCACCCAGCACCCTGCCGGATCCCACGCGCCGATCATCGTGTGTGCGAACCAGAAGGGTGGGGTTGGTAAGACCACCACCGTACTTAACCTCGCCGCTGAACTCGCCCATGCAGGGCGTCGCGTGCTTGTGGTCGACCTTGACCCGCAGCGAAACCTCACCAGCGGCCTCGGATTCACCCTTCCTGAGGGGGCGCCGACCGCCTATGACCTCCTCGTAGGGCGTCGACCAGCCACGGAGCTCGCCCAGCCGACCTCTATTCCGAACCTTACGCTCATTCCGGGCTCTGCCGACCTCGCTGGGATCGACGTTGAGCTCGCCACGGGGGACGAGAGTGGTGAGCGCCAGCTTGCCGCGGGCCTGAGGCAGGCTGGGGACGCCGAGGTAATCCTCGTTGACACTCCCCCTTCGCTCGGCCTGGTCACCGTAAGCGCCCTCGCGATCGCTGATGCCGTGCTTGTTCCCGTGCAGTGCGAGTACTACGCCCTCGAGGGGCTCTCGCAGCTCATGGCCACCATTCGCCTCGTGCGCGAGCGCCTCAACCCCGCCCTGGAGGTGAATGGCCTCCTCTTGACCATGCTTGATCCCCGCACGAAACTTGGCAGTGACGTGGTGCGCGAGGTGGAAAGCCACTTCGGGGATCTGGTCTATCGAGCCCGGGTGCCGCGTTCGGTACGCTTGGCTGAAGCGCCAAGCCACGGGATTGCGATCCGGAGTTACGCACCGGGCACCTCGGGTGCTGAATCGTACGCACAAGCTGCAGCGGAATTCGATGCCCGGGTGTTCAACGGAACCCCTGTAGGCGCCAGCTAGTAATAAGGGGGGAGCATGGCGAAGAAGACCACCGGACTCGGACGAGGCCTCGGCGCACTGATCCCAGAGGCGGCGAGTGCCGTCGGCGCTACGCGTGCGGGCGCACTCGAGATTCCGCTCAGCAAGATCAAACCGAACCCGTACCAGCCGCGCACAGAGTTCTCGACCGCTGAGTTGACACAACTCGCCGAGAGCATCCGTGAACACGGCGTGCTGCAGCCCGTTGTTGTCGAGGAGGGGCCGAACGGATACACGCTCATTGCAGGCGAACGCCGTTTCCGCGCCTCAAAACTTGCAGGGAAGAGCACGATTCCCGCCGTCGTACGCGTGGTTGGTAATCAGTCGCGCCTTGAGCTCGCACTGATTGAGAACGTTCAGCGCAGTGATCTGTCGCCGATTGAAACGGCGCACGCCTATCGGCGTCTCGCTGACGAATTCGGGTTGACGCAGGAGCAGATTGCGGTGATCGCCGGCAAGGCGCGCACCACTGTTGCAAACACGCTGCGCCTTCTCGATCTCTCTACTGATGTGCAGAACGAAGTTGCCGCTGGGCGACTCAGTGAAGGGCATGCGCGCGCGCTCGTTGGCCTTCCCGAATCAGAGCAGGCGTGGCTCGCGCGCACCTTTGTGCGCGATGCAGTCACTGTGCGCGGCGCAGAGGCGGCTGCGTCAACGGTTCGTGGTGCTGCACGCGGTACAATCACCACGAAGCGAAAGCCTGGCGCACTGCCAAGTGAAGAGCTCGCTGCACTGCAGCGCGATCTTGAGGGGCATCTCGGCACTCCGGTGCATGTGAAACCTGCTGGTAAGGGCGGACAGATCGTGATCGATTACTACTCAAACGAAGAACTGCATCGGCTCGTAGAGCAGATCAAGGGAGTGAGTGAGTGACCGAGAAGAAGAGCACCGCAGCCGCAACAGGGAGCCGCGCAAAGAAAGCTTCTGGCGACTACGGCGCATCCAGCATTCAGGTTCTTGAAGGACTTGAAGCGGTTCGCAAGCGTCCCGGTATGTACATCGGCTCCACCGATGAGCGCGGCCTGCATCACCTTGTCTACGAAGTCGTCGACAACTCTGTCGACGAAGCGATGGCGGGTCATGCTACGCGCATCGTTGTGCGCATCAATAAAGACAACTCCATCACTGTCGCCGACGATGGCCGCGGCGTTCCAGTCGGTAAGCACTCCACCGGAAAAGATGCGCTTGAAGTAGTGCACACCGTGTTGCATGCCGGCGGCAAGTTCGGCGGCGGCGGATACAAAGTGTCTGGCGGTTTGCACGGCGT
>CAIJIA010000201.1 GCA_903820655.1 uncultured Chloroflexota bacterium | reverse complement strand
GCTACGGAGCGCGCGGTACCAGAGCGCCGAGATCTCAATCGGCTTGCCGCGGCGGGGTGTGACCACCCAGTCGTCGAGCTTCGCATCCATCCAGGTGAGCTGGCGACCCTCGGCCGATCCCACGATGAGTCCGTCGCTATCTGCGCCGATCCCAAAGTCGGTGCCGTCGCGGTAGTCGGCAATGATGCTCAGCAGTGTTGGCAGCAGTTCGGCACCAAGCGCGTGGTCGCCCGTTGCCGCCACGTGTGCACGTGCTGCTTCGATGTACCAGAGCGGCGCATCAATCGTGTGGTATTCAGGCATCTCATCGACGCGATCGGGGAAGTTGTTCGGCAGCAGCCCTCGGCGCACCCACGGGGCGAACGAGCGCAGCACCGTGGCACCAATCTCAGGTCGGCCCGTTGCCAACGTCAAACCGCGCAGGGCGATCGCGGTGTCGCGCCCCCAGTCATTGAACCAGGGGTAGCCCGCGATCACCGACCAGCCGAGCGGGGCCGCAGGATCCGCTGGTCCGGGCGTGGCGGGAATGCGTCGGCGCACCAGAAAGTCATCAGCGGCAAGCACGAGCGCCTGTAGCTCGTTGCTCGCAGCGATCGCCGCATCGGCACCGTCACCAACCGACTGCGCACGGGCGAGCAGATCGCGATCGCGCGCCTCACTCTCGGCGAGAAGCGTCGCCCCGCCACCGCTCGCCATCGCGGCGAGGAGCTCGGCTGGGGGTCGACCGATGCCGCCGCCCTCTGTGGCGACCAGAAGCGAGGCGCTCTCGCCAGGCTCAAGCCGAACGCTCCAGCGCAGCGGAACCGCGTAGTCCGATCGATCGGCCTCAACGCGTGCCGCGTCATGACGATGGAAGAGGCCCCGAATCACTCCGGCATCGCTCGAAAGTGCACCGCCGTCGCAGCGAACCTGTACCTCCGGCCACGCGGAGCCCATTCGCCACGAACCCTGCTGCGCACGCTCATCGACGTGGGTCTCCGCGCAAGCCACGTCGCCAACGAGTGCATCATGGTGGTCGTGCGCTGTTGCGGTGAGGCGTAGCAGCAGGTCAACGCCAGAGCTGGCGGCAGCATCAAGGCTCAACGAGAGCAGCACAGCATTCGCGCCATGCACCGCCGTGTGTCGCTCGGTCAGCGCACCAACGCTGAGCCCCCATCGCTTGGTGACACCACCGACGCCGACCGACACCTCGGAGAGTGGCGCACCGAGTTGCGGCGAGAAGTGACCTGGCTCCATCTCAAAGCTAAAGAGCGGCAACCAGTCGCCATCGGTACGAGCCCAGAGCATCGGTGGACCGGCGAGCACCGTGCGCGCGACCGGGGGCTGCAGCGCCGCAACGAGGAGGCCGTGATAGCGACGAGCTGGCGCGCCGAGCGGGGAGAGCGCGGTATAGCCGCCGAGGCCGTTGCCGATCAGGAGTTCGCGATCCTGCGCGCGACCAAGATCGGCGAGATCTGTTGCTGTGAGGGAGGTACTCATGGCGCTCGCGCGCTCCGGGGGTTAGGAGATCTTCTTGATGGTGTAGTTGATCTCGTTGCCGTTCGGCAGGGTGACGATGACCTTGTCGTTGACCTTGCGTCCGATCAGCGCCTTGCCGAGTGGGCTCTCGTTGGAGATCTTCGGTGGCTCGCCGCTTGGATCGGCCTCGGTGGATCCAACGATTAGGTAGTCGTGGCTCTTGCGCTCAGCGGTTACGGTGACGGTCGAGCCGAGGGCAACCTCGTCGGTGCTGGCATGCTCGTCGATGATTTCGGCATTGCGCAGCTTCTCTTCGATCTCCAAGACCTTCCCCTCAATGAACGACTGCTCGTTCCGGGCGATCTCGTAGTCGGCGTTCTCACGTAGGTCGCCGAGCTCCTTCGCCGCCTTAATGCGCGCGATGACCGCTGGGCGCTGTGAATGGATCAGGTCATGCAGCTCGGCCTCGAGCGCAGCCTTCCCAGATTCCGTGAGGTAGACAGGTCCAACCATGCGGGGGAGTCTAGCCGTTCGCCGCCCCCGTGGCGCCCCCCTGCCGAATTGCGAGGGCCAGGATCGTGCTCAGCGCGAGCATGGTCACCTGCGGCGCGAGGGGACCCCCAGCCAGGATCAGGAGCACGGAGAGCCCGACGCTCACGAGCACCTGGGCTCGGGGAGGGCGGTTGCCGGTGGTGGAGCGCAGGGCGATCAGGCCGAGCACCAGCAGATCGAGCGCCCCTAGAGCGATCGTTGCGAACGAGGCGTAGGCAACGAGACGGTCGTAGCCCCCTTCGGCTGGCAGTGCGCCGCCAAGGAGGCCATAGGTGAGTGCCCCAGAGGCGATGAGGCCGACGCCCCGCACGAATTCAGCGCTTGCCAACGCGGCGTAGGTCACCAGCACCGATCCTTTCAACATGCAGAGGAGCGTAGCGCGAACGCGGCAGGGGTGGCGGTAAGGGCGCATACTCTCATCATGAGCACAACGGCACGACGCACAGCATCAGGTACCCCCCTAAAGCTCGACGTCATCTTCGCCTCGCTCCTGTTGAACGCGGGCACACTGCTTGCCCTTGTCACCTGGGTCACCGCAAACCGACTCGACTTTTTCTACGGGATTAGCAATGAGCAGCTCCGCGGCGCGGTCTCCATCGTGGCCGTCGGTGCCCCAGTTGCGATCGTCGCGACTGCTGCGGGCCGATTCAGTGCGCGCCTCCCCGTTGATCTTGGTACGGGCACCCTCCTTGCGCTGGTGGCAGCGCTCAGCACGATCTTCACCACGTCGGCAGTGCTACATGTGGTGCTTCCGTGGGATGCAAGCGTTCTCTTGCGCCTGCTCCACGCGCTGATTAATGGAGGTGCGATCTTTTTGACGGCGCGGATTCTCGCACGTCGTGCACGGCAGCTTCCAGACTGGATCAGTATCACGGGAACGATCTTTGCGGTTGGCCTGCTCCCCATTGGCGTGCTCACTCTTGCTGTTGACGCCTTCACCCTCTTCGGGGTTCCTGTCGGCACACCGCCAGCCATTGGAGTACGTCCTGCTGATGCTGTGCCCGCGGCACTCTATCTCGCAGCGCTGCTTCCGGCCCTCTTCTTTGGTCGCGCACTTCTGCAAGCTGAGCTGGTGCGTTATCGCCCAATTGAACGTCGCTACGTGGGAGTGTTTGCGGCCTTCGGCGTCGGTGCGCTCGCCGCAGTATTAGTACCGATCGCGACGGCGCGTCTCTACGACACCCTACAGGTCTGCGCCGTGGACTATGTGTGCGATCGCCCGCCTGCGGAGTGGGTTGTAATCGGACTGCTCACAGGCCTTACAGCCTGGCGCCTCATCCGTGGGGCCGAACGTGCCAAGCAGGCCCTCCTTTGGATCGGCGTACTCCCACCCGTCATCACCACCGTGATTGCGATCAACTGGTATCTCCCCTCGGAGCTTGGCGGTCTCCCGATCGCAGGGGCGTTGATCTCAATCGGCGGGCTGCTCCTCTTGCGACGCGCTACGATGGCAACAGCACCGCGCTCGCGGCGCGCAGGTAAACGGAGGTAGAACCCCATGAGCGACGTGAAGAAGATCACCGTCTACGGCGCTGATTGGTGTGGCGACTGCCGCCGCTCCAAGGGATACCTCGATGCACATCAGGTTCCCTACACCTACGTTGACGTGGATGCCGACGCGGCCGCCAAGGAGATGATCGAGACGCTGACCGGCGCGAAGTCAATTCCCGTGATCATCTTTGAGGATGGTTCGTACCTGATTGAGCCCTCCAACGAGGCGCTCGGCGCGAAGGCGGGAGTCCCGCAGGACTAACGCGCGGCGAGCGGTAGCTCGTCGAGGCTCGCAAGCACCACGTCGGCAATCTCTGTAGCGCCCGTCGATGACGGCGCCCCCGGGAGCGGCACGACAACGACACTCATGCCCGCCGCCTTCCCGGCGCGCGCGCCAGCCAGCGAGTCTTCGATGGCGAGTGAGCGCTCGGGTGCAATGTTGATGCGGCGGCATGCCTCGAGGTAGACGTCGGGGAGCGGCTTGCCGCCGGCAACCTCGTCGCAGCTCACGTAGGTCTGCACCACGTCGGCGAGACCCAAGATCTCGATCAGCGTGGCGATGATGCTTCGCGGGCTCCCCGACGCAATCGCAACGGGGCCACGCGCCGCGGCGCGTCGCACGGCGGCAACGCCGGCGGGAATCACCTGCACACGCCCAGAGCGATAGAGCGACTCAAGGTGGTTGATGGTGCGCGTCGCAATCTCGTTGGCATCTGGGTGGCCAAGGATCTCAGCCATGGCGCTGCCCCACTGCTGGGTGTTCGCCCCGTAGAAGCGATGGAAGTCTTCTTCGACCAGGCGCCCACCCACTTCTGCGGCAATGGCGTAGCGCGCCTCGGCCCAGAGCGGCTCGGTATCGCAGAGCACGCCATCCAAATCGAAGACGACCCCATCGGGGTTCAGCACGTACGGCGGGAGGGTCTGATCTGCAGGCATAGGCGCAAGGGTAGCGGGGCGCGTACCCTACGCGCATGAGTCCTGTTGTCCGAGAAGAGCCAAGCGCCTGGGGGGCACGCCTGCGCGCCGCCGCCGCTGCTGGTGAACTTTCTGACCTCCCCTTTGTGCAACAGCCGGCCTGGGCTGCATCCAAAGCGCTCACCGGCTGGGAGTCAGTGCGACTTGTTGCACACGACGGTGCTGCCTGGGCCGGCGCGCAGTTCCTGATCCAGCGGCTCCCCGCAGGACTCGGTCGCATCGCCTACGCGCCGCGCGGCCCCATTCTCCTTGCGCCGAACGAGGCCGTGGCCGCAGCGCTGCGCGCCGAACTGCTGCGCGGACTCTCCGAGCTTCGCAGCGATGGCGTCACGCTGGTGCGCCTTGAACCGGGAGCCAGCGCACCGCTCCCCGATGAGGCCGACCAGGTCAACCCTGCCGATGGTCTGAGCGCCGACCTACGCGCGCCGTGGCTCGCTGCAGCAACCACCGCACGAATCTCGCTGCATCGCGCACGACCAGTGCAGCCATCAACCAGTCGACGCATTGATCTCACCACTGGCATGGAGACCGTGCGCGCCGCTTGGCGCAGCAAGTGGCGACAGTACGCGCGCCATGCCACGGAGTCGGGCGTGACCGTGCGTGCGGTTGGTGCCGACGGCGCCGATGCGCTTTACACCGCAATGACCTCGATCTCAGGGCGCACGGGGGTCAAGACACGCAGCAGCGCGGCCTTCGCGCACATCGTCAACGCCTTCAATGGTGAGGCCGAGATCCTCGTCGCCGAATCACCGTCGGGCGAAACGCTCGGTGCGCTTCTTGTCATCACCACGCCAACAACAACGACCGAGCTTTTCGGCGGCGCAACGAATGCTGGGAACGAGCTCCGGGCGCCTTACGCGCTGAAGGTCACCGCGATGGAGCGCGCCGTGGCGAGAGGGAGCGCCACGTATGACATGTGGGGAATCTCAACGTCAGGGATCGCGCACTTCAAGGCTGGCTGGGGCGGTACGCCGGTTGTCTACTCTGGTGCGCTTGATATGGATCTCGATCCAATCCGTGGACCGCTCGTGCGCCTGGCCCTACGCCTGCGCGGCTTCGGCGCTTAAGCCGAAGGGCGAGCCGTTCGGCTCGCCACCAGGGTGAGCACGCCATTGGCCAGCACCAGCCCCCAGATCAGCTGCGGTGCTCCTGTCACGAGGAGGCCGAACATCCCGATAGCGCTGAGGGCCACCCCAAAGAGAAGCACTGCGCGGCTTGAGCGTCGTGTCCAGAGTGCGCGCGCAATCCAGAGCGGCGCGGTCCCTGCCAGGCCAAAGGCAACCGCAGCGACCATGAGCAGGGCAAGGATCTGTCGCACCCATGCGCCGAACTCCGGGAGGTTGTTCTGATCGGCCAGGGTCGTGAGGATCACGGCGATATCAATTTGAAACGTTTCAAAGAGTGCCGCAACATCGGCCCCGAGCTCCGCAGTGATCTGTGCGCCGAGTGAGACCCAGGTCTGATCGGCGATATCAAAGGCCACAACTGCGATAGCAATAAGACCAACGAGCCCGGCGGCAATCAGTGCGACGCCCAGCAAACCATTGCTGACTGCGGCGGCAATCTGCGCGATCCCGCGTGGAGACTCTTTCGGCTCATCCAGGATGTAGTTCACTCGTGGCTCTTAGCGGACGTGATCGAGCGCGCGGACGTGATCGAGCGCCTGGCTGAAGTCGGCGATGATGTCGTTCACCGATTCAATGCCGATGCTGATGCGGAAGATTCCGCCGCGCTTTGGCATTGGGTAGACGAGCGTGTCGACCTCGCCGAGGCTCACGCCCACGGCACACATCTGTACGTGATCACTGAAGGCGCGCATCGCGTCGAGCGGATCAACACCCTCGGCTGCGCGTGGTTTGAAGGAGAGCATGCCGCCCCAGCCACTCTTCAAGAGTCGGTCAGCCACCGCGCGATCTGGGTGCGATGCGAGGCTCGGGTGGCGGACCCACTCCACCTTCTCATGTCCCTCAAGGAACGCAGCGACAGCGCTCGCATTCGCCGAGGCGCGCTCCATGCGCAGCGGCAGGGTGCGCGCGCCCCGCGCAATCAGCCAGGAGTTGAACGGCGATGCCGCGCCGCCAAGCAGGTCGGTCTGTCGTCGGATCGGATCAACGAGAGCCTTGGAGCCCGCGGCAATGCCGCCGAGCGCATCACCATGGCCCGAGACCCACTTCGTGGTGGTCTGCAACACCAGGTCAGCACCATGCTCGAGCGGTCGCAGCAGCACGGGGCTCAAGAACGTGTTGTCGACGACGAGGAGTGCGCCACCGGCGTGGGCGATCTTCGCAATGGCCGGGATGTCGGTGATCCTCATCCATGGATTCGAGAGGCCCTCGCAGAAGATGATCTTGGTGTTCGGCTTTATCGCCGCCTGCACCGCCGCGTGATCGGTAATCGGCACCGGCGTCACCTCAATGCCGCGCGATGGGAAGTCTTCGGCGAAGAGGATCTGACTGATGATGAACAGGTCGTCGGCGACGATCAGGTGATCGCCCGACTTCAGGTGGGCGAGGAGCCCCGCGGCGATCGCCGACATTCCTGACGCCGAAGCGACCGCGCTCTCGGCACCTTCGAGTGCGGCGAGCTTCTCTTCGAGTGCTGCAGTCGTGGGGTTATTGGTGCGCGTGTAGAAGTACTTATTCGGTTCCCAGGCGAGCGCCCCATCGACCGCCGACTCCTTCTCATCGGCCGTCTCAAAAGTGAAGGTCGCCGTCTGATAGATGGGGAGATTGTGGGCGCGGGTTGTAGGGTCAGCGCCTTCACCGGCGTGGACCGCCAGGGTGTCGAGCGATGCGTTCTTGAGGGGCTTCTTGCCGTCTTTCGCCATGGCGAGAGTGTAGGGGCTGGAGCGGGAGACGAGGTTCGAACTCGCGACCTTCTGCTTGGGAAGCAGACGCTCTACCAACTGAGCTACTCCCGCGTGGGGGGTGAGGATAGCGCATGGGGAGCGCGGGAGGCTACGCTCTGG
>CAIJIA010000200.1 GCA_903820655.1 uncultured Chloroflexota bacterium | reverse complement strand
CGCTCCGCTACAATCCCCCTCCGGCGCCGATGTAGCTCAGTGGTAGAGCAGCTGTTTCGTAAACAGCAGGTCGTGAGTTCAATCCTCACCATCGGCTCCAGCCTCTACGGCTGGCTGACCGAAACCCCCATCCACGTGGCCAGTACCCCTGCCGAGTAGCGCCCGTCGTGATATTTGCGGGCGAAGGTTTGGCCCGCGGTGGCGCGAGCGGCCCAGGTGGAGCGGTCGGCCACAAGGGTGCGGAGGACGCCTTCGAATGTTTTCGTTGTGGCATCAATCACTGGATGTTCCGGCAGGATCTTGCGCGCGCGATCACCAACAGCGCCGATCACGAGCCGCCCAGTGGCGAGCGCCTCCGACGCGAAGACGCCTGTCGCTCCAAAGCCGACCTTGTCGATGACGATGTCGGCCCAGAGCACCTGTGCGCGGACCTGCTCGGGGGGAATACCGGAAACGCTTCGGTATTCGATGAGGCCCTGCTCGTGCAGCGCAGTACACACCTGATCGACCGCCTCGCTCTGGGAGAAGGCCCGTCGCGTCCACATATGCAGCACCTTTGGGCGCGGTGTGGCGACATCAATCGCGGGTGCGGGTGTGAGCCACGAAGGGGCAATCACCACGGGTAGCCAGGTTGCCCGCGCCACATAGGCGTGCAGGTCAAGCGTTGTAATGAAGGTTGTTCCCAGCCAAAAATTTAGGCGGGTTCGACGCGCTGAAACGAGCCGCTCGAGTTTCTCCGTGAGCCCATCGTTGCTCCAGCGGAATGGGGAGTCAGGGTTCTCTGCTCGATGCATGCTTGGCAGGCGAATATCGCTGCCATGAAAAAGCATTGCCGTGCGCACTCCACGAAGCCGTCGGCTATAGGCGTCTTGAATCACGCGCCGCATTGAGCGGGCTGAACCGAACGGCTGACCGCTCTCGTTGATCACGTGGGTGAACCGTTGCCTGATCTCATTCACCAGCGTCGCGCGCTCCTGCGCATCACGGATCTCTGGCTGGAGCACCCGCTCGACCTGGTACGGGTAGGGCTCATCACCTAGCTTCGCCTTCCACACCTCAACTTCCACGCCTAGATGGGCGCGCACGACGGATGCCCAGGTGCTCCCCTGGCCAACGGTGTTGGTGGGCCCGATGAGTAGGCGAGGCGGTCTCTGCTTCACACGCACCAGTATAGGTTCCGACAATCGCCCTGGAGCGGATGCTGGTACGAGGCAGAATAAACCCTTCCGCTACCATTACTGCACTGAGGCGCACGCCTCTTCAACGACGGAGGGACCGTGGATCCGATTCTGCTCACCGGGTTCGTTGCCTTCGTTGGATTCGCCCTCTTCATTGACCTGTTCTGGCTGCGCCGCAAGGGTTCGCACGTCGTCCCAACGCAGGAGGCACTGAAGTTCACCGCATTCTTTGTCGCTTCCGCAATTGCCTTTGGTGTGTTGATTTGGTTTGAGAAAAGCCCCGGGACTGCTCAGGCGTTCTTCACTGGGTACCTCATTGAGTATTCACTATCCATCGACAACATCTTTGTATTTACAATGGTGTTTGTCGCCCTGAAGACACCGAAACAACTCCAACAGAAAGTACTCATCTTCGGCATCATCATGTCTCTCGTCATGCGGTTTGGCATGATTCTTGTCGGGTCAGCTCTTGTTGAGCGCTTTGAAGTGCTTCTCTATGGTTTTGGCATCTTCTTGCTCTTCACAGGCGTTCAGATGATCCGAAGTGGCGGCCATATGATGGGCGATGGGGAGCCCGGCGCGATTAGATTTGCACGACGTTTCGTACACGTCAGCTCTGACTACGACTCTGACCAGTTCCGTGTTCGCCATGGCAATAAGTGGAAGTGGACACCAATGTTCCTTGCCATCGTAGTGATTGGCATCATTGACCTTATCTTCGCCGTAGACTCGATTCCAGCAATCTTTGGAATCACGAAAGATCCGTTTGTTGTGTTTACTGCTAACACGTTTGCATTGCTCGGACTTCGGTCGCTCTATTTCTTGCTAGCTGGTGCGAAAGACAGGTTTCACTATTTGCCAAAAGGACTTGGTTTTGTACTTGTCTTTATTGGCGCAAAGATGGCGGTGCCAATCGTGCATGCGCTCATCCCTGAGGTTGATGTTCATATTGATCCAATCGTGAGCTTTGGTGTCGTTGTATTTATTCTCGGTGGATCGATCGTGCTCTCACTTCTTCGGCCCGTCGCTTCAACGAAGCGGAAGCGCTAAGCCGAGCCGTTTTTCAGTAGGCGCAGAAGCGCCGCTGGCAGGAGGACCACCAGCGGCGCTTTGCGAGATCTCTCTTACGAGTTACTTGACGATCAACACCGACTCCGCGCCGAGTGTGCCGCGTCCAAGATCCACAACCACGTTGCCGCCGGCCGTAAGGTCAGCGTTCGTTGCAGCGGCGATCTTGCTGATCGACGTGGTGGCGCCGATCGTGACCGTGATCGTTACGGTGCCGCGAGGTGTGACCGCCTCAAGGGTGAGCTCGCTCCCGTTCACCGCAGTCACCTTCGCTGGGTGACCAAGGTGCACGTGCGCATCGGTTAGGCCATTGGTAAGTACCGCAAGGCCGGAGACCTCTGCCGCGGAGCCGCCGACTGGCATGCCGGCCTCAACCAACACGTACGAGCCAATCGTGATTTGGGCAGCTGTGCCCGTTGTCTGCGTGAAGTACTGGCTCGCGCTGTCGAGTACGACTGTTTTGGTGGTTCCGTCAGCGAGCGTGATTGAAAGCTCGGTTGGGCTCACGCTGCTGATGGTTCCCGTAAGGTCAGCGCCGGCCTGTGGCCCGCCTGCACCTTGCTGCCCATCACCATCGCGGTCGCCACCTGGGCCACCCATTCCACCAGGACCCATGCCACCACCCATGTGGTCGCCATCGTGGTCCATGCGCGCTTCCATGCCTTGGCCTGGGTGCCGACCATCACGGCCGTCATGCCCGCCGTGGGCGAGCGCAGTGCCGGCAAGTGCACCGGCAGCGACAAGCGCCGCCGCGCCAAAAATTGTTGGCAAGCTGTTGCGAATGCCGCTGAAGCGCGACGGTGCAACGACCTGCTTCGCCTTCGGTGCCGACTTCTCGGTCGGGGCGAGCTTTACGGTTCGTGCCATGCGTGGCTCCTTCCTAATCCCCGAGGACATCTGCCTCGTTCCCCCTCATGGTGCACCTCGAGCATTAGCGCCTTCTTTGTTGAAGATGGGAATGCGCCAAACTATCGGCATGATCTGTGCTCACCAGCCCCGGCACCTACTCCGCATCGTGCCCCTGCTCGCGCTGATCCTTGGGGCCTCAGCCCTTGGAGCTGCCCTTCCAGGGGGTGGGGTCGTTGCGGCGGGCGTTGCCCCTCGAACGGTCGAGGTGCTGCCGATCACCCCCTGCTCCGAAATCAACAAGCGCAAGATCATCATCACGCGCACCTCGATTGGCATTCAGGGAGCGGTCACGACGCTGAACTACCGCACCAATCAGTGGGCAATCTCCGTTCTCGACCCCATGTACCGCCTCTCGTCGAGCTACAGGCCAACGGGTCTGGTGGCCATCACGTGGCGCGGAGTCCTCAGCCCCAAAGGTGGTTACCTACTGAAGCGTGAAGCGGCTGATGCGCTCAACGCCATGTTTACCCAAGCAAAGGTGAGCAAGATTTCTTTGAAGATTCTCTCCGCGTATCGCTCTTATTCCACGCAAGTTGCAACATTTGCGAAGTGGGTTGCTCAAGCTGGTTTGCAGCAGGCGCGCAAATATAGCGCAATTCCTGGGCACTCTGAGCATCAACTGGGCACAACCGTCGATCTCGGGAGCATTAATGGCGTCGCTTGGAGCAATCCGAGATTCCCAACTTCGGCGACGGCACTCTGGCTCGAGGCGAACGCATATAGATTTGGGTTTGTTCGATCCTATCCGGCGGGATCGGCAAACATTGCCCTGAGTTGCTACGGCGCAGAGGCATGGCACTGGCGCTACGTTGGGAAGAGTCTCGCCTACGAGATCGTCTGCAGTGCGCAGGTTCCACGCATCTTCTTGTGGGCGCGCCAGAACGGCGGCGACCGAGTGATTGGGCCCGCGTGTGATTCGCTCACACCACCAGAGGGATATGTGCTGCCAAGCCCGAGCGTCACGCCACCCGCAAGTGATGTTCCGAGCGAGTCACCTGCAGACTCGCCGAGCGAATCGCCAAGCGCATCGCCTACAGAGCCGGTGGCGTCTCCGTCATAGCGCTCTTGCCACGTCGGTAGGCGAGCGCAGCAACCGCGAGTGCCCCGAGTAGCACTGGCGTGGTTGCCATCGGGAAGAGCGTGCGCACCACAGCAACGGGCGTGTGGATCGCAATGGGGAGAAGGAGCCCGCGACCAATCGTTCGTGTGCCACCTCCGCGAACTACCGCGCGAAGCACGATCAGGGTGAGGAGCGTGTGAAGTCCCACCATCAACGCCCCCTGCACAATCAACAGCGCGGCGCTGACGAGGGTTTGACTTGCCAGGAAGATCGCCACGGCGTGCACCTTATCGGTGACTTCGGCGTTGAGGCCGACAAAGATGCTTCCGTCACTGATGCCACCAAGAATAATCACCGCCGAGAGCGTTGGAATCAGTGAGCTGGTCAGCAGGTCAATCGCGCCATGACCGAAGCCGAATGCCACGACCGGCTTTTCGTCGCGCACGCGCCGAGCGGCGGTGGAAAGAATGAGGGCGCGGCTGACCTCCTGCACGGGGGCGCTGGCGAATGCTGCGATAAGTGGGCCGAGCAGGAAGAGCGTCACGACCTGCGCGGTTTGGCTCAACACGAACGAGACGCCGCCCAGCGCCCAGCCGTTGAGTGAGCGCGCCCAGATAGAAGCCGCGACGGCACTGCCAACGATGAGAACACCGATGCCGAGGAGGGCGAAGGTGAACGCGGTCGAAGCTGCTGCGAGCGCCTCAGCGGATGGGAGATCGACGGTGATCACCGGCCGCGCTTCGCGCGCGACGCCTTCGGCCCGCGACTCCAGACGCGGTAGGCGACATAGACCGTGCCCGCAACGCTCAGCGCCAGGCCAGCCAAGAGGGTCACGATTGCCGCTTCGCTGAGCGCAAGGAGTCCGAGAAGTGCCGTCACCGTTCCAACAAGGATCCAGATGCCGCCGATGAATCGGTGCGACGCATCCCAGGCGGGCTCACTCTCAATGGTCCAAGGGAGGCGCACGCCAATGGTGTAGTTCTGACGAATGTTTGGCATGGCGTAGCCAAGGATGGCGATGAAGGCGCCGGCGGCGATCGGCACGGCGCGATCGAGTCGCGCCGCCTCACCGAATCCCGAGTTGATGATTGCTGACTGCACGACGGCGACCAGCAGCGAAAGGGCAACGACCACAATGGCGAGGGCGTCGCTGCTGCGGGCGATGTTGGCGCGCTTCGGGTCGTAGCGCACTGCGAGCCAGAGCAGCCCGCCTACAATGGCGGTGGTGATCGGAACGATCAGGAGCGCTTCGCGACCGGCGAATCCATCGGCGACCCCGTTGATGTTCCAGTGGATCGCCAAGACGGCGTCGGCAGGGAGCTGCATGAAAGCTGCACCGGTGAAGAAGGCGGTTGCCGCCAGGGCGACGGTGCTGACCGCTCGGGCGTAGGGGTTCAGCTCCACAGGCGTCTAGAGCCCCTTCACTTCGGTGACGACCTGGGAAAGGACGCTCTTCGCATCGCCGAAGAGCATCGAGGTCTTATCGAGGTAGAAGAGCTCGTTCTCGATGCCGGCGAAGCCAGTGGCCATGCCGCGCTTCACCACAATGACCTGCTCGGCATCCTGCACGTTGAGGATCGGCATGCCGTAGATCGGTGAGCCTGGATCGTTCTTGGCGGCAGGGTTCGTGACGTCGTTGGCGCCGAGCACGAGAGCAACGTCGCAGGCGTGGAACTCCTCGTTGATCTCTTCCAGGTCGAAGAGGTGGTCGTACGGCACGTTCGCCTCGGCGAGCAACACGTTCATGTGGCCCGGCATTCGCCCAGCCACTGGGTGAATGGCGAAGCGCACGCGACCACCGCGCTTTTCAATCAGCTCAGCGAGCTCACGCACCGCGTGCTGCGCCTGCGCGACCGCCATGCCGTAGCCAGGAACAATGATCACGTTGCGCGCGTAGCCGATGCGCATTGCCGCCTCTTCTGGGGTGACGCTGCGTGTCGTGAGCCCCTCAGCACTCTTTGCGGAGACTGCCGCCTTCTCGCCACCAAACGCGCCGAAGAGCACATTCGCGAACGAGCGATTCATGGCCTTCGACATGAGGATCGACAGAATGAAGCCGCTGGCGCCGTCAAGGGCGCCGGCCACGATCAAGATGTTGTTGCCGATCGCAAATCCGGTGGCGCTCGCTGCAAGACCCGCATACGAGTTCAGGAGCGAGACAACGACGGGCATGTCGGCGCCGCCGATCGGTAGCACGAGGGTGACGCCGATGACGAGCGCAAGCACCGTCATGACGGCGAACATGATCAGTCCGGCATCACCCGTAGCGCCGCCCGACTGGGTGAGCACGAGCGTGACGTAGAGGCCAACGGCGCCAAGGAAGACCGCGGCATTGATCAGCTTCTGCCCCGGGAATGTGACAGGTCGACCGGTGATGAATCCCTGCAGCTTGCCGAACGCCATAAATGAACCCGTAATGGTGAGTGCGCCGAAGAGCGTCTCAAAACCGAGAGCGATCATCTTCACGACGCCAGGGCCGCCAGCGATGTCGCGGTAGTGCAAGAACTCGGCGATGCCGACGAGTGTGACGGCGAGCGCGCCGAACATGTGGCTGACCGCAATGCGCTGTGGCATGGCGGTCATCGGCACGAGCAGGCCCATCGGCAAACCGACAGCGCTACCAACCACGAGGCCGATGATGATGAACTGATAGGTGACGATCTCGTGGTTCAGCAGGGTGCCGATGATCGCGAGCAACATGCCGACCGCGGCAAGCTGCATGCCGCGACGCGCGGTATCGGGCTTGGTGAGGCCGCGGAGGCCGAGAATGAACGCCGCCGATGCGCCGATGTAGGCGATCTGCACGAAGAGTGCGCCGATCTGCTGGTCGATCACTTTGGCACCTCCGTCTTCTTAAACATCTTCAGCATGCGGTCCGTAATCACGAAGCCACCGACCACGTTGATCGTTGCTGCGGCAACGGCGACCATGCCCATGATGTTGATGAAGAGGGGTCGCTCAGCGCCGGCGATCACGATGCTGGCAACAAGACTGATCGCTGAGATCGCGTTCGTGGCTGCCATGAGCGGCGTGTGGAGAAGCGGCGGCACCTTGGTAATGATCTGGAAGCCGGTAAACGCGGCGAGCAGGAAGACGTAGACCTCCACGATCTGCGCGTCGACCAGCGTTGCTGACGCTGCTGCCGTCGCGGTGTCTGACGTTGTCACCGCAAGAAACGCAGCGGCGGCTCCGATCGCAGTCAGCAGTGCGGTCATGATGCCTTCACCGGCACAGCGCCGTTATGAACCACGAGCATCGGCCCGGTGATTTCATCTGCCGCGTTCACGTTCAGCGCACCGTTCTCGCCGCTCAGGTGCGTCAAGAGTGTGCGCACATTGGTAGAGAACATCTGGCTCGCATGGAGTGGGACCGACGCGGCGATGTTGGCGACGCCAATCAGCTGCACGCCGTGGCGCACCACTGTCTCGCCCGGAACGGAACCCTCAACATTGCCGCCCGATTCAGCGGCGAGGTCGAGCACAACAGATCCTGGTCGCATGCTGGCAAGCATCGCATCCGTCACAAGAACCGGCGCCTTGCGCCCAGGGATCAGCGCGGTGGTGAGCACGAGGTCTTGGCTCTTGATGTGGTCGGCGATGATCGCGGCATTCTGCGCCGCCTCGTCTTCGGTCTGTGCGCGGGCGTAGCCGCCGGTCCCTTCGGCTTTTGCTGCGGGCTCAACGAACTGTGCGCCGAGCGAGCGCACCTGCTCACCGGCGGCGGATCGCACGTCGAAGGCGCTCACGACTGCGCCGAGGCGGCGCGCCGTGGCAATCGCCTGGAGGCCAGCGACGCCGGCGCCAAGAACGAACGCCTTTGCTGGGGCGATGCTTCCCGCCGCCGTCGTCAACATCGGCAGGAACTTGTCGAGCGCGCTCGCGGCTACGAGTACCGCCTTGTAGCCGGCGACGCCGCTCTGCGACGAGAGCACGTCCATGGACTGCGCGCGGCTGATGCGCGGCACAAGCTCAAGCGCGAGGGCAGTAAGGCCGCGCTCCTTGAGCGCTGGGATGAGGTCGTCATTGGAGCCAGGGGTCAACAGCGCAACAAGGGTGGAGCCTTTCGGCAACAGTGCCGCCTCCGCGCTGCTCGGCTTGCGCACCTTCACGACGATCTCGGGGTTGCCGCCGCAGAGGGCGGCGGCGTCGGCGGCGAGCGTTGCACCCGCCTTCTCGTAGGCGGCATCGAGGAACCCGGCCGCCTCACCGGCGCCACGCTGCACAACGATCTGGTGGCCAGCAGCTACCAGCTTGGTTACGGCGTCGGGAACGAGGGCAACGCGTCGCTCGCCTGAGGCTGTTTCGCGCAAGACGCCGATTCGCATGACTCCTCCTTTAGCTCGTTCTAGTTTAGGCGGGAACGTAGGTGCGGTAGTTCGGGCTCCACATGGCCCCATCAACGAGGTCAGCGGCACGCGCCCCGTCGGCAGCAGAAGCCCAGCCCGCCGCTGCGCCAGCCTCAATCACTGCGATGGCGATGGCGCGACTAATCGATCGCAGGTCCGCAAGTGGTGGATAGAGCGCGCCGCCGACCGGGGCGCTCTGCGCCGTCAGTGCAGCAAGCGTCTTCGCCGCAACGGTGAAGGCCTCGTCGGGGATCGACTTCAGTCGCCCGGCGATCGCCGCCAGGCCAACGCCAGGAAAGATGTAGACATTGTTCGCCTGGCTAATCGTTCGCGATGTGCCGCCGACCATCACTGCGTCAAATGGTGAGCCCGTTGCAACCACAGCGCGACCGTCGCTCCAAGCAAAGATGTCGCTCGGCGTCGCCTCGGCACAGGAGGTTGGATTCGAGAGCGGCCAGATCAGTGGGGCAGCTGCGAACGCCGCCATCGCACGAATCGCGGGCTCAGTGAATGCGCCGGCTTGGCCGCTCGTGCCGATCAAGATCGTTGGCTTTACCTGGCTAATGACATCAACGAGCCCCGCCTCTAACAAGTTGCCAATGCCGAGTGCCGCAACTGCAGCGCTTGAGAGTGCGAGCTCGCTCTTGCCGTCACCCAGCTCCGCACGTCCTTCGTGTACGACGCCCTTTGAGTCGAGGGCGATGATCGCGGTATCGAGTGCCGCTCCCTGCAGGCCAGCAGCAGTGAGCGTGTGGCGCAAGAGTCGCGCGATGCCGAGCGTTGCAGCGCCAGCGCCGTAGAAGAGAATCCGCTGCTCTTCAATCTTCTTGCTGCCTGATCCGCCGCCAGCGACGATCGCCGCAATGATGCCGGCGAGTGCAACGGCTCCCGTTCCCTGAATGTCGTCATTAAATGACGGAACCGTATTCCGGTATCGCTCCAGAATCCGAATCGCGTTCTGCTGCTTGAAGTCTTCCCACTGAATGACACAGCCAGGGAACGCCGCCTGCACACCAAGAACGAACCTCTCAACAAATGCGTCGTACTCGGCACCACGCAAACGCGGCGTTCGGCGACCAAGGTAATTCGGATCAGCAATCAGTTCGCTGTTGTCAGTGCCAACATCAAGTGAAACAGGCAACGCCCATGTTGGCTGGATGCCGGCCGCAGCCGTGTAGAGCGAAAGCTTGCCGATTGGAATGCCCATGCCACCAACGCCGAGATCGCCAAGGCCGAGGATGCGCTCGTTGTCGGTGACAACAATGAGGCGAATCTCTGCGCCACCCGATGCATTACGAAGAAGTTCGGGAATGCGCGGAGCATCTTCAGGTGTGATCCATGCGCCACGCGCACGGCGCCAGATCTGGCTCCAGCGCTTGCACGCCTCACCAACCGTTGGTGTGTAGACGATCGGCAGGAACTCTTCGACGTTCTCCACAAGGAGGCGATAGAAGAGTGTCTCGTTACGGTCTTGGAGTGCAGCGAGGCCGATGTAGCGCTCGAGTGGGTCTTGCTTGCGGCGGATTTTGACCAGCTCCACGGCGACCTGCTCCTCGAGGGTGAGGATCGAGGCCGGGAGGAGCCCGTCAAGG
>CAIJIA010000199.1 GCA_903820655.1 uncultured Chloroflexota bacterium | reverse complement strand
GTGGGATTTCACAAGGGCCTGGGCATCGGTGTTCACGGCGATGAACTCCACGCCGAGGAGCTCGGCACGAATCATGCGATTGACGGCGTTGGATCCTGCGCCGCCGACACCGACGACGCGAATGAGCGCGAAATTCTCGGTTTGCGCTGCCATCGACTCCATGCCCTCCGGACCTGTTGCCTCGACTCTGCGCCGCCCGGGGCTAGCCCCGTTTAGACGACGCCCTCCCGTCGATCCCGCGAAGTGTAGCAGCGCCCCGCCCGCTGTTCGCGGCCGGTTGGGTTACCCCCGAATGCGCCCCAGCAGGTTGCGCGCCCCGCCGAAGAGACGCCCACCGATTCCTGCGGCTGGCTCCTCGGCGATCCCCGCCTCATCCAGCCCGCGGGCGACCCACGAGAAGAGACCGAGCACGGCTGCCTGCCCTGGCCCGCGGAAATCGTCGAGGATCCCCAGGAGTGGTCCGGTCGGCGATGCAACGCGCACCGGCGACTTCAGGATCTCGCGCCCAAGGGCTTCGACACCCTCTAGTTGCGAGCCGCCACCGGTCAGGACGACGCCTGCGCTAGTCACCTCTGGGCCTGCGCTGGCGATCACCCCTGCAATCAGTTCGAAGATCTCGCTCATGCGCGGCTCAATGATGCGAGCGAGCTCGAGTCGGCCAATGCGCCGGCCGGCTGGCTCGTCGGGAACGTTGTACTGCTCCGCGTCACTGGCGGTACGCGGGTCGCAGGTGCCGTAGGTCATCTTCAGCTCTTCGGCGGCAAGGAGGCTCGTTTTGAGCCCAATAGCCACGTCGCGAGTAATGAAGGCGCCACCGATTGGCAAAACCGCCGTATAGACCACCGCGTTCTGGTGGAAGATCGCGATATCGCAGGTCTCTGCGCCGATATCAACGAGGACCGTCCCCAGCTCGCGCTCGGTCTCGCTCAGTGTGAGCTCCGCAGCGGCGAGTGATGCCGGTACGTAGTCATCGACCGCGATGCCGGCTGCCTGCACGCACTTCTCAAGGTTCTGCACGGCGGTGCTGCCGGCGGTGATGAGGTGCGCGCGTGCCTCGAGTCGGTAGGCGATCATGCCGCGCGGCTGCTGGATCCCCTCTTGGCCGTCCACGATGTACGACGACGGAAGCACGTTAAGGAGCATGCGAGAGTTTGGTACCTCGATCGCACGGCAGACCTCAAGGACGCGATCCACATCGTCATCACGAATCTCGCGATCGGGGTTGGCGACGGCAACCTGGCCGCTCGTGTTCTGTCCGAGCACGTGGTTTCCGGAGATGGTGATCGTGGCGTGCTCAATGTGATAGCCGGAGAGGCGCTCAGCGGCGTCAACAGCGGCGCGGATTGCGGCGCCCGTCTTCTCGATGTCGGTGACCACGCCCTTGCGCATCCCTTGGTTCGGGTAGGTCCCCTTGCCGATGACGCTGATCGAGCCGTTCTCCCCACCAATGTGCGCAATGGCGCACGAAACCTTCGAGGTGCCGATATCGATCGCGGCGATTGTCGTGTAGCGCTCTTCTGCCATTTAGTTGCCCCCTCCACACTGTGCGCTCATCTTGCGCATCATACCCCTGCTCACCCGAACGCCACGCCCCATCTGCACCATCACGGGCTCACCGTGGGGGCTACGGGGCTGGGCGATGGATCAGAGGAGGTTGGGCTGGGGCTTGGGCTGGGGCTCATAGATGGCGACGGTGGTCGCACCCCTTTGGCCGTGTAGGTGCCTGCCTGGTCATCGGCAAGAATGACCCAGCCGAGGCGTGTCTCCCGCCCGGCGAGCAAGCTGCGCAGCAGGCGAACCTGCCCAGGGATCATGCTGGTTGGGCGGATGGTGGCGGAGTAGATGCCGAAGACGGCGTTCCACTCAATTGATGGACCGGTGGCCTGCACCACGAAGCCGAAGTCGCTGAGGAGGCGCAGTGTCAAGGCTGTTGCGCCGGTGCCAAGGTCCTCTGACGTGAGGGAGGCGAGGCGCGTGGCCACATCGAGCTCCGTCGCCGTCAGTTGCCCAACCGCCAGAAGCGGGCTTCCCTCGCGATCGTCGTAGAGGAGTGGGGCCGCAGCGAGTGCGGCTGCCGCTGTCGGTGCGAGGTTGAGTGTGGTGGTGTCGCCGAGGAGTTCGCCGCTCTCGGTGACGGCGTAGACCAGGTCGCCAATCTGCCAGCGCAGCAGGAGCGACTTCTCGCGTACGCGAATCTGAATGCCATCAGGGAGCCCAGCGCTGACCCGTACCGAGGCGACCAGCGGTAGCGCTGCTACGGCCTCCTCCGCGGCGCGAAGGTTCACGGCGAGGAGGCTGCTGCCGACCGGAATGTTGGCCGCCGCGACCACCGCATCGGGGTCCAGGAGAAGGGTGCCGACGACGGAGATGTGACCGACCGTCGTGAGGTTGGCACGCGCAGCGACCGGAGGCAGAAGAAACGCCGCCACCAACAGTGCACCGAGGGCAATCGCACGCAGACGCGCCGCCGCTCCAGGCGTAAGGCGATGGCCTCGCCCCGACCGTTCGCCAGACTCTTCGGTCGGGCGCCGATTCGTCGCTCCACCGACTGGCGTCACGCCAGCGCGTCGTCGGCGCCCGCCAAGGCCAGGGCGTACGCCGAACGGCGCCTCACCCGGCGCGAATGGTCGTGCGCCGGCACCGCGATGCTGACCGCGACCTCCAGTTGATGCTTTGCGGTCGCTCACTGCGCGCTACGCGGGGCTGGGCGTGCTGCCGCCGCAGCGACAAGCTCGACGCAGAGTTCTGCAAAGCTCGAGCCACCAGACATCACCAGTGCGGGGAAGAGCGAGATCGGCGTGAAGCCAGGGAAGGTGTTCACCTCTGAGAGGTACCAGTGACCGGCGCGCTCGCCGCTCCGCGCCATCAGGAAGTCCATGCGCGAGAGGCCACGGCTCTGCGCGGCGGAGAAGAGAGAAACGGCTGCGGCGCGCATCTCATTGGCCACGAGTGCAGGCAGATCGCTTGACGTTGTGGTGCGCGAGATGCCAGGCGCGTACTTGGCGTCGTAATCGTAGAACTCGCGCCCCGGGAACACTTCGCCAGGGCCGAAGGCCTGCACCGTGCCGTTCGTGTGCTCAAGCACTGCAACCTCAAGTTCACGGGCGCGCTCCAGATACGGCTCAAGCATCGCGCGATCGCCAAAGCGCAGCGCCTCCTCGACGGCATCGGGCCAATCAGCTGACGTATGCGCAATCTTCATGCCAATCGATGAGCCGTGTGCCGTAGGCTTACCGATCAGGGCCCCTGTTGCGGTGTGCTCGTGCGCAAACGTCGCAATAGAACTGAGAACGCGCTCCCGCTCAGAAGTCCATTCGCTCTGCGTAATAACGAGCTCAGGGAGCGTCGCTACCCCGTGTTCGCGCGCGAGCGCTTTGAAGCGCGGCTTATCCATGCCGAGCGCGGCAACGGCGGGGGTATCGCCGACATAGTTCAGCCCAGCCGCTGCGGCCGCTGCCGCGATCGTGCCATCTTCATCGCCCGGTCCATGCAGCGCAGGGATGACGATCGTTGCTGGTGCCGCTGCGGCAATGCTTCCGAGATATGCATCGAGCGACATGGATTGCGCGCCAAGGAGCGCTGGCGCGGTGAGGTCGGTGTATGCACCGCCCGAGAGATCACCGCGGCGATGTGCCGCTGGCAACGGGCGGAGTGAGCCATCTCGTGCGATATGCGCCTGGGTGACGGTGAGACCAACATCGAGAAGAGCGGCGGCAATGGCGGTGCCTGAGATCACGGAGACATCAGACTCCGCGCTCCTCCCGCCGAAAAGCACCAGTACTGGCGGGAGTACGCCGTGCTCACTCACGCGGCGAACTCCCCAATGAAGGCGATCTCGGTCTCAAGGGTGATCCCGCTCTGTGCGTGGACCGCGTCGCGACAGGCGTCGTGCAGCGTGCGAATCTCCGCTGCGGTTGCTCCCCCACGATTGAGGATCCAGTTGGCGTGCATCTCGGAGACCTCTGCACCGCCAACGCGTACCCCCTTCATCCCCGCAGCCTCAATGAGAGCGCCCGCGCTCAGCTCGCCTGGGGGGTTGCGGAAGACGCTGCCGGCGCTCGGAATCCCGAGCGGCTGATGTTCGCGACGCCAGCGGCGGATCTCTTCGAGGTGCGACTTAATCAGATCGGGCTCGCCTGGCG
>CAIJIA010000198.1 GCA_903820655.1 uncultured Chloroflexota bacterium | reverse complement strand
TACTGCCGCGCTATCCTCAGCGGCATGAAGCGACTGCGCACGTTCGGAATCGCACTCCTCGTTCTGCTGGTGAGCCTCACCACGCTCCCCTACCTGATTGATGTGCCGAAGGGTGCCGACGTCGACCCTGCGACGCTCCTCGCATATGCCGCCGCCCCAGGCGCACGCATCATCACCGCGGATGGGGTGCAAAGCGTTGTTGCAGAGGCGGGTGACCCGCGTGATCCAGCCTTGCTACTCATTCACGGCTTTGGCGGAAGTACCTTTGGGTATCGGAATGTGATGGAACCGCTCGCCGCGCGCGGCTGGCATGTGATTGCTATTGACCTTCCAGGGTTCGGCCTCTCCGAGAAGTCATGGGGGCGCGACTACAGCCATAAGGCGCAGGCCACCTTCGCTCTCGCAGTTCTTGACCAGCTGAAGGTTGATCGCGCCGTGTTGCTTGGCCACAGCATGGGCGGCAACGTCATTAGTTGGATGCTCGCCCTCGCTCCAGAGCGCGTGGCTGGCCTTGCCTACATTGATGCCGCGGTTGTGCAGCCGACGAGTGGCGTCAGCAGTTCGCCGTCATTCGCAAGTGTGCTGCTCGATGCGCCACCAGTCCGGCGGATCGCGCGTATCGCAATTCGGAGCGCCTTCTCCCGCGAGACGTTCGCCGAACTCCTCTCTTCGGCCTTCGCTGTCAAGAGCGTGGTGAACCGATATGGGCTGGTCGATGGCTACGCCGCTTCATCGCTGCTGCGCGATTGGGATCTGGCGCTGCTCGGCATCATTCGTGACGGCGCTAAGAACGCACTCCCCGACTCCATTGCAAACCTGTCCGCGGCGGCCGGCTCGCCGGCCACACTGATCCTCTGGGGGAGAGACGACAGCTGGGTGCCGCTAACCAGCGGTGAGGTGCTCCGTGCCGACTTGCCGGATGCGGCGTGGGTCGTGCTGCCAGGGATCGGCCATGTGCCGTTTGAAGAGGGCGTGCCAGCGTTCATTGACGCGGTTGGCGGGTGGCTCGACACGCTGCGCTGAGCGCAGAACTGCACTGGAAGAGTTGGCTGGCGCGCTAGGATTCGAACCTAGGATCCCCTGCTCCAGAGGCAGGTGCCTTACCGCTTGGCCACGCGCCAACGGTGCCGATCGTACCCCAGCGGCGCGCCACCGTCAGCCGACGCACGCATAAAGAGGCAAGATATGCGGCATGGCTACCGCTAAGCGATCAGGATCCACACCGCCCGCTTCGCCATCAGCGGGCATCTTCAGCGAGGCGCAGCGCAAGACGCTGACCGCTCTGGCAGAGGGATTCGTCGCGGGTGGTGGTGGTGCACGTGCCGCCGCTGCGGAGACGGCGATCGCCAAGGTGGTTGACCCCGCCCTCCACGGCCAGCTGCGGCTGGTGCTCAACCTTCTCGATACCCGTGTCGGCAGTCTGCTTATTGGCGGACGCCTCGCGCGATTCGGCACGCTGAAGGCAACGCAGCGTGACGAGTTCTTGCGCCGCTGGGTCCAGCATCCGGTGCCAATGCTCCGCAGTGGCGCCGCCGTCTTCCGCAAGCTCCTCTCGTTCATCGCCTACTCCGATGCCGACGAGCCTGCCGATGCGCTTGTGCGGACACGCCTCAGCGGCATCGGCTACAACCCGACACCAAACGTAGCCACGGCCAACGTCACAAAGATCACCGCCTTTGACCCGGGCCCTGCCGAGCGCATCGCCGTCGATGTTCTGGTGATCGGTTCGGGCGCTGGTGGCGGCAGCATCGCGCGTGACCTCTCCGCCGCCGATCGCGAGGTGCTCGTCATTGAGGCGGGTGGTCTCTATACCGAAGAGACCTTCCCAACAAAGGAGCGCGACGCCTACGAGCGCCTCTATTTGGACTCTGGTTTCACCGCCACCGCTGATGCCCATATCGCAATCCTTGCCGGCGGCACGGTTGGTGGTGGCACCACCGTGAACTGGATGACGTCAATCCCGATCCCTGAACCAGTACGCGAGGAGTGGGAAGGGGAACACGGCGTTACCGGTGCCAGCGGGCGTGAATTTGCAGGTGACCTGGACGCGGTGCTGAAAGAGATCGGCGCAAAGGACTCGCAGGATGTGCCGTTCAAAGATGAGGCAATCATTCGCGGCGCCGAGAAGCTCGGTTGGAGCAGTGAGCGGATCCAGATGAACCGCGCCGAGTGCAGCGACTGCGGAACCTGCCCGTTCGGCTGCAAGGTTGGATCAAAGCAATCCTCTCTTCGACTTCATTTGGCGCAGGCGGCCGCCAACGGAGCCCGTATCTTGCCCGACTGCAAGGCGGAGCGACTGGTGTTCGAAAACGGTGCGGCGACCGGTGCAATCACTACCCTCGGCACGCGCGCAGGAACACCTCGAACGCTAGAGATCGTTGCCAAGACAGTGGTGGTTTCTGGTGGCGCACTCCGCACGCCGGTTCTGCTGCAGCGCAGTGGCCTCACCCACCCTGCAATCGGCAAGAATCTTCGGCTCCATCCGGTCAGCCTCGTTGCCGGCGTCTTTGATGAGCCGGTCGAGATGTGGCGCGGCACGATGCAGGCGGCGAAGAGCTCACGCTTTATCGACCCAGATGAGGAGCGCAACGGCTACATCATCGAGAG
>CAIJIA010000197.1 GCA_903820655.1 uncultured Chloroflexota bacterium | reverse complement strand
TACTGCCTTAGGCAGCGAGGGCGAGAGCAGGCTGGCGATTGCCAGTTACTTCTTTTTGCTACCGGTTTAACGAGGCCTGATAGCAACCTCGACTCGCGTTCCCAAGGTGCGGATCTCCGTCGAAACCACGCATCCCCAAGGGGGGAATGATACCGCGCGTGTGGCGTGATTACCAGTACGAGCGAAACTACTCGCCGCGCTTCCAGTCGCTGAGCTGGCGCTCCGCCTCGCGACGCCCTTCGCGATCAGCAATCGCGGCACGCTTATCGAAGGCCTTCTTGCCGCGCCCGAGGCCAATCTCGACCTTGCAGCGCCCGCGCGAGAGGTAGAGGCGCAGCGGGATCAGCGTGAGCCCCTTCGTCTTCACCTTGGTGCCGATGGCGATGATCTCGGACTTATGGAGCAAGAGGCGCCGCACCCGCTTCGGCTCATGATTCTGGCTGGCAGCGCCGGGCCACTCGGCAATGTGCATGCCGATCAGGCGACCCTCACCCGCGTCGAGGCGCACGTAGGCGTCGCCAATGTCGGCCTTGCCGGCGCGAATCGACTTGATCTCGGTCCCCGAGAGAACGACCCCCGCCTCATAGCGCTCGACGATCTCGTACTCGTATGTGGCCTTCCGGTTTGAGGAAAGCGTGGTCCCCGAGGGGGGCGCCTTCTGCTTTGGGGCAGGGGAGGGCGCCGTCTTGATTGGTGCCTTAGCCATGGCGGACCTCCTTTCGAATCAGCTTCCCCGTTCGGGCGCCCCTGTAGGGTACGCGCCAACCGTGGGCGGGTGTGTGGCGGAGCGATCGGTGAGGGATATGAGAGAGCCCCGGCCCGAAGGCCAGGGCTCTGCTCAGTTATTACCGCTCTCGCGGGTCAACTAGGCGTTGACCTCGTGAGAGGCGGCGGTACAACTGTCATTAGACACTGCACACCACCTCCTTTCGTCTGCGGCGAACGATACGCCTCGGCGAGGGCGGGCGCAAGTACCGCGCGGCGAACCGCTACTTAAAGGCGCCCAGCGCAGCATCCAGCACCGGGTCGGCCCCTGAGCCCTCCGGGGCTGGGGTGACCGCAATGTCTGGCGTAAGGCCAATCTTATGAATCCAGCGGCCGCTTGGGGTCAGCCACTTCGCAATGGTCAGCTTCAGCCCCGACCCATCACTCAAGTCGATGAAGGTCTGCACGACACCCTTACCAAAACTGGTCTCTCCGATGAGAATCGCTCGTCCACGATCCTGTAGTGCGCCAGCAAGAATTTCACTTGCCGATGCACTCCCCTTGTTGATCAGCACGACAAGCTGAGTGGACGCGTCCGTAGCGATGCCGCCGCCCTGCGCCGAGGTGCTGAACTGCTCACCCTTACTGTTCTCTTCAATGTAGACCACACCGTCGGCAATGAATTCACTGGCGATAGAGAGCGCCGTGGAGAGATATCCACCCGGATCATCACGCAGGTCCAGAACAATCTTGTCACCGCCGGCGTCAACAATCTTTTGTAGCGCTACGCGGAACTGGTCCGCGGCGATGTCGGTGAACTCGTTCAGCGCAATGTAGTCAACGCGATCCCCCGCGGCTGTCTGTAGCTGCTTTGTCGCCACCGCTGGAAGTTCAATCTTGGCGCGCACGATTGAGACGTCGCGCGGCGCAGCGCTGCCCGTAAGAACCGTTATCACCACCGTTGTCCCCTCTGCGCCACGCACCTTGAGGACCGCCTGGTCAACGGAGAGCCCCGCTAGGGCGTCGCCGTCAACCGCAAGGAACTTGTCGCCACTAAGGATTCCTGCCGCACGTGCTGGAGCACCCTCGATTGTTGAGGCAACAGTAAGGAGGCAATCAGCGCTGATCGCAGTACAGAGCTCACCCGCGGAAGTGCGCAGATCAATCACTGCGCCGATGCCGGTGAAGCTCCCCGAGAGGCCCTCCTTCATGGAGGCCATCTCTTCAGCGGTCAGGTATTGGGAATACGGATCATCAAGCGAGTTGACGAGACCCTTGATCGCGCCGTTGATGAGATCTTCGTCTGTCTCCGTACCAACATGTTGCTCTTGAATCAGGGTGAGCACTTCGTTGAAGCGTGCGAGATCGAGCGCACCGTTTCCTTGCGCGGTGCTGTCGCTTGAACGCAGCCCAGCGTTATACGCGACGACGGCAATAATGATGGCGAGAAGGAGGCGACCAGCTCGCGTGAAGAGCGGTGTTCCGTTTGGTGTCAAGCTCATGGTGGTGCTCCTTCCCTGTGCGTGGCGACTAGTTCAGTCGCCCTCGCAGAGAGAGTAGCGCGCCGAGCGCCCCAAGGCCGAGCCCCGCGGCGATCACCGAGAGCGAGACCTGTCCAGCGAGGATCGCCGACGTTTGAACAGGAAGGACACGGAAGAGGTTCAGCATGACAGCGCCAATGCTGGCGCTCAGAATGCCGAAGACGAAGAGCGTGATCAGTGCTCCGGCAGCGCCGATCGCAAGCCCCTCGAGAATGAACGGGAGGCGTACCCAGGTGGCGCTCGCGCCAACGATGCGCATGATGGCAATCTCATCGCTTCGCGCTAGGATGGCGAGCCGGATGGCGTTGACGACCACGGCAAGCACGGCAAGTGAGAAGCCGATCACGATGATTAGCCCAACGATGCGCAGAGCACTAGTAATGGCGACGAGACTCTCCGCAAGCGCCCGCCCATCAATGATGCGACTAAATGAGGAGGCCGCGGTGATCGAGG
The DNA here is from genome assembly GCA_903820655.1 of uncultured Chloroflexota bacterium. Classification (GTDB taxonomy): domain Bacteria; phylum Chloroflexota; class Limnocylindria; order Limnocylindrales; family Limnocylindraceae; genus Limnocylindrus. The sequence goes on along the minus strand of CAIJIA010000197.1, from coordinate 141 downwards.
CGAGACCGTCGGCAACTCGGCCTGTATCTGCAGGGTTATCTAAGGCGATCTCGTAGCTGGCAGGGAGCGGGTTCACGCCAAGGTTGCCAGTGAGGTCCGGCTCGCCGCGCTCCTTCAGTCGCACCTTGAAGGCGGCAAGCG
>CAIJIA010000196.1 GCA_903820655.1 uncultured Chloroflexota bacterium | reverse complement strand
TCACCTCGTCAATTGGGATTGCGATCCTGCCGAAGGTGGCGGCGCAGGCGACACGCGGAAATCTTGTGGCCGTGCGCACGTTGGCAACCTCAAGCATTGGTGCCGTCATTTGGATGATGGCGCCGATTGCAGCGCTTGGCGCACTCTTCTCGTTTGATGCGGTGCGCCTTGTAGTCGGTGGGAGCATCGATGACACCTCAGCGGCCGCCACGGCAGAGCTGCTGCGCCTCCTTCTCCTTGGCCTTGTCGCACACGGGGTGATCTCGGTCGCGGTGCGCCTCTTCTATGGTCTGCGTGATACCGCGCGCCCCACCATCGCTGAGATTGGCGGAAGTCTCGTGATCTTCGCCCTCGCAACCTTGTGGGTGCCACTCTCTGGTGTTGCTGGCATTGCCACGTCACTCCCTCTCGGCACCTGGATCGAAGCGATCGTCTTAGTTGCCCTGCTCGTTGCGCACAAGCAGATCCTTAACGCGGCTACGGTTGTCGGCATCACCCTCTTCGCCGGACTTGCAGCGCTACTCTCAGCGGGGCTCGCCACCGTGATCACGTTGCCGCTTCTTGAAGGGGCACGCCTTTCGGGGGTGGTACCAGGTGCGGCAGTTGCGGCGCTCGGCACGGCCGTTGGGCTCGCCGCCTATGTCGCCCTCACGATTCTGGGGCGCCGACGAGAGGCGCTCCCGTTGCTCCGTCGCATCGCCCCACTCGCGCCAAAACGAATCCGTGCGATCTTGCTGCGCGCCGAGGATGCGGCATGACAATCCGCCGCATTGACTTGAGCTCTCTTGAGGCGCAGCGCGCTTGGGATGCGCGCGCCGTTGATGCGCCTGGCGGTGACGTGCATCAGGGGAGCGCCTGGCTCACGTATCGAGCCAGCCTTGGGCGCGAAGCCATCGCGCTAGAGATTGATGAAGCCCCACTCGGCATCCTCCTGAATCGCGCACCGCTCTTCGGTCTCCCGAAGGGACATGCGCCGCGTGGGCCAAATACGCCGTGGGGTGCCACGCTTGCTCAGGCGGTGGCTGCGGCAGAGCGCATTCAGAACGCCGCCACCTGGCTCGGAGCGGAGTACGGCCTCGTCTCACTGGACGCAGATCCGTGGCTCCCGGCTGGCGAGGCGACTGAAGCCGCGTTCCGTAACGCCGGACTCCAAAAATCCGACGAGATCTTTCCGAGCCAGCACACGATGGTGCTGCGTGCCAGCGCGACAGGAACATCGGAGGCCGATCTCTTTGAGGGGATTGCAAAGAGCACGCGCCAGCGCATTGCGCTCGCCGAGCGTGCTGGCTTCGCCCCTGAGCGAATCACGCACCTCACTCCTGCTCCTGAGCGCACAGCGCTATGGGCCCAAGTGCAGATCCTGCTCGAAGCCACGGCGCAGCGAAAATCGTTCGCTCTCGGCTCATCTGCGGCCATGATTCGCTGGTGGGATCAGCTCGTTGCCACGGAGCGCGCTGAGATCCTTGCCGTCCGCAGTGTGGCCGGAGCGCTTATCGCCTTCATTGTGATATTGCGACATGGTGAGCGCATCACGACCGACGCATCGGGCGACGATCCGATCGCGCGGAAGGAGACCCCAGGGGCCCTCGCGCTGTTGCGATGGACGGCGATCAAGATTGCTGCGGGGGAGCGCCGCATCACCGATCTGGGCGGCGTGGATGTCGCAGGACATCGTGAGATCCCCGTTGAAGGCGAGGCGATGCATGGCCTCTACGCCCACAAGGCGTCGTTTGGGGCGACGTGGACGCCGATGGCGGGTGCACACCGCGTCGTGCTCCGTCCGCGCGCACTTCGTCTGCGATCACTGCTCGGTCGGGTGAGAGGGGGTCGCTGATGCGTGAACGTCCCCTGAGCGACCTGATTGCGCGGCTTCAGGAGTTGCATCTAGTAGTGGCTCCTGTAGCGACGGACGTCTCCATTACCAGTGCTCCTACCCATGACTCACGCCTCGTCACAACTGGGGGCATCTTTGTCGCGATCCCCGGGCGCACCGCAGATGGCGCAACATTTATTACGAGCGCAGTTGA
>CAIJIA010000195.1 GCA_903820655.1 uncultured Chloroflexota bacterium | reverse complement strand
GTTGTGGAGCGCTGGAATCGTCGCCACCCGGAGAGCGCGCCGCGAACGTCGTGGCTTCAGGATCAGCTCGGCAGTGGCGGCGCCCCGATCGTTGCCGCCAGCGACTGGGTGACGGCGCTCCCTGACCTTCTCGCCCCGTGGATCGATGTGCCGTATCTGGTGCTCGGCACCGATGGGTTCGGCCTGAGCGATACGCGCGAGGCGCTCCGCGAGTTCTTCTCGGTGGACGCGAAGCACATCACCGCTGCCGCAATGGTGGCGTTGGCGCGTGGCGGCGAGCGCACGCCAGCCGAGGCGGCCACCGCGATCAAGGAGCTCGGCATCGACCCCGACCGACTCCCCGTCTTCGTTCTCGACCGCTAAGTCGCGACAAACGACAAGGCTGCTTGTCGCATTAGACAGGTGCGGTTGACACTTTTCTTCACGAGATGGCACCATTTCCCCAAGCGTTCACAGCATCTGCGAGAGGGGGATTCACGTGGAGAGCATCATCGCTTGGGGCTTCGGAGGACTACTCACCGGACTTCGTGAAGGGGTCGAAGCGGCACTCATCGTTGGCATTATTGCGAGCTATCTCGTAAAGATCGGTCGCGCCGATCGACTTGCCAGCGTCTGGCTTGGCGTTGCCACCGCCATCGTTGCATCTGCCGCTATCGGCGTTGTTGCGTTCGTCGCCCTCGGGAGCCTGCAGGGAACCGCCGAACAGATCATCGCCGGCACCACCTCGCTCCTCGCCGTGGTGATCCTCACCTACATGCTCTTCTGGATGCGTAAGCAGGCGGTCTCGCTCGGCGCCGATCTTCGCAAGGGAGTCGATCGTGCCGTTGCCTCTACGTCGGTGCTGGGGCTCGGCCTACTCGCCTTTACCGCGGTGATTCGCGAAGGGATTGAGACGTCGCTCTTCCTGCTCGGCCAGACGACTGCAGCGGCGGGGGAGGGACTCTCCGTCGTTCTTGGCGCCGTGATTGGCCTACTGATCGCCGCCAGTATTGGTGTGTTGATCTTCCGGGCTGGCCTGCGACTCAACCTGAGCGCGTTCTTCAATGTGACGGGCGCCGCCCTCGTGCTGATCGCCTCGGGCCTCCTTTCGTATGGAGTCCATGAGTTCATTGAGGTTGGCGTACTGCCAGGTTTGATTACGCCGTTCTACGACATCTCTGCGGTGCTGCCGCACAAAGAGGGGATCGGTCAGTTCTTGCGAGCGATTGTTGGCTACAGCTCAACCCCAGAGCTCACAACGCTCCTCGCACAGGGTGCCTACCTGCTCTTCGGGCTTATCTTCTATGTGCGCCCCGTGCGGCGAGCTGCTGCAGCCCGCGCCGCCACCAGCGCCTGACTGGCGCGTGCAGGCTTCGCGCGCGATGATGTGCTGATGCCGATACTTCAAATTGAGGGGCTCTCGCACTCGTACGGTGACCGCCACGTGCTCCGCAACCTCTCGTTGGCGATTGCCGCGGGTGAATCGGTGGCGCTCCTTGGCCCCAATGGATCAGGGAAGTCGACGCTCTTGCGTCTTGTCGCCGGACTCCTCACGCCAACCGCTGGGCACGTTGCACTCGTTGGGGGTGCGGCCGCCGCTGGTCGACCAGAGGTCGGCATCGTCTTTCAAGAGTCGCGGCTCCTTCCATGGCGCACGGTGCTGCGCAATGTGACGCTCCCACTGGAGCTGGCGGGCGAATCGCTTCCGAGCGCTCGGGCCACCGCTGAGGCGGCGCTCAAGCGCGTTGGTGCGGGTGGGCTGCTGGATCGGAATCCTGCTGAGATCTCGGGTGGCGAACGTGGGCGCGTGGCGCTGGCGCGTGCACTGGTGCGACAGCCATCGCTCCTGTTGCTCGACGAACCGTTCGCGGCACTTGATGCGATCACGCGCGCCCGCCTCGACGACGAGCTCCCCGAGCTTGTGGCAGGGGCGGCGACGCTGCTCGTTACGCACGACGTTGCAGAGGCACTGCTCGTTGCCGACCGGGTGCTGATGCTCAGCGCCGATGGTGCGATTCACCTTGAGGTCCCAGGCTTGCGGAGCGTTCCATCGGCTGAGCGCCGTGCCGCGCTCCTCTCACCCGACGGCGCAGCGCGACAGATGCGCCTCTATGCCGCACTCGACTCGGTGTCGCATGCGTAGGCTGAGTCAGCTCACTCCCGTCGCCGTGGCCGCTCTCCTGCTTGCGGTCTGGGAGTTCGGCGTCCGCGCCGCTGCGGTGCCGCAATTCATCTTGCCTGCACCATCGGTGATTGCGGTGCGATTCGCCGAGGCGTGGGCCGACGGCACCATGCTTCGCCATCTCGTACCCACCGTGACCGAGGTGACGGTGGGCGGCCTGCTCGGCGGAGCGCTCGGCCTCCTGATCGGCGTCACCCTCGGCCTCTCTGGCTCTGCCCGCCGTGTCGTGAGCCCGTATCTCGTCGCGGCACAATCGACGCCGATCCTCGCCCTCGGGCCAGTCCTCGTGCTCTGGCTGGGGCCAGGGCTCGCGGCAAAGGTCGCGGTCTGCGCACTCATCACGCTCTTCCCTGTTGCCATCTCGACGCTTGTCGCCATACGCGATGTTGACCCCGGGACCCTTGAGCTGATGCGCTCACTCGGAGCATCGCGCTGGCAGAGCCTTCGCTATGCACGCCTTCCGGCGGCACGCAGCGGCATCCTTGCTGGGGAACGCGTCGCTGCAACGCTGGCCGTTGTTGGTGCGATTGTTGGCGAGTGGCTTGGTGGAACGGCAGGACTTGGTGTGCTGCTCAACCTCGCGCGCGGTTCACTCTTCGACACACCGCTTCTCTTTGCAGATCTGTTACAGATCGCGATCGTTGGCGTGAGTGCGTATGGACTCGTACTTGTTATTGAGCGGGTATCATCAAAAAAGATCGCTTGATGCGATCGCAAGCGTAGGGGGGTTAGCCATGAAGCGGATTCTGGTTGCACTACTTGGTTCGTTGGCACTCGTTGCTGCTGGGTGCACATCAACTGCCTCACCTAAGCCATCAGCATCACCTTCAGCTTCGGCGGCGGCAGTGAAACTTACCGTTGGCCTCGGCTATATCCCTGGTGTGCAGTTCGCCCCCTTCTATCTTGCACAGCAGAGTGGCGCATACGCCGCCGCGGGCCTTGATGTGACGCTGCAGAATCAGATCGATCCCGATCTGATCAGCCTTGTAGGAAGTGGCGGACTTGATCTGGCCCTCGCCGATGGCACCAGCATGATCCCCGCCGTCTCGAAGGGGATTCCCGTGCGCTATCTGGCAACGATCTACGGTGTGCTGCCGAATGTTGTGATCGCACGAACCGATGCAGGAATCATGAGCCCAGCCGACTTGGCCGGAAAGCGCATTGGTACGCCTGGTCAATACGGTTCGGGGTACCTGACCCTCCTCGGTATCCTCGGCGAGGCGTCGCTCGGCATTGGTGATGTATCACTTGACCTCTACCCAGATTATGGACAGACGCAGGCGCTGATCACGGGTGCGGCCGACGCAACGACCGGGTACGCCAACAACGACCTGGTGCAGGCACAAGCCGCAGGCATTGAGGTCGAGGTCTTCTACGCCTCCTCCGCAGCTCCATTTGCGGGACCTGGGCTCATCTCTTCGCCAGACACCATCGCGGCTAAGCGTGACGCAATTCGCGCCTTCATTGCCGCAACGCTCGAGGCGATGCGGCAGATTGCGGCGAACCCAGAGCTCGGTGTTGACGCTGCAGCGAAGGTTGTTCCGGAGGTCGCAGCAACTCCTGCGGCTCGCGCCAACTCACTCGCCGTGATGAAGGCAACGGTCGGCGTGTGGGCGGGCCCACTGCAAGAGAGCGCCGGCTACGGGGCGATTAGCGTTGAGGGCTGGGAGACGTCGATCAGCTTCATGCGCTCGATCCCTGGTCAGCAGGTGCTCGACGGACTGAAGGCGAGCGAAATCGTCGACGAGTCGCTACTCCCGTAATCAGTCGCTCTTAAACGAGCGGCCACGGGAGTGGCGGCCAGTCGGGGCTCGGTTCGGGGAAGCAGTCAGTCGCAGCGAGATCGTTGAGGCGCGCCTCTAGCGCATCAATCTCTTCGCCATCGAGGAGCGGCGCGAGTTGCGCGCGTAGCGCTCCGTTATCGGCCAGGCCCTGAACGCCGCCGGCAATGATCTCACGCTCCTCTACGGTAAACGCCTTGCTGCGCCACGCCCACAACACGGTGCGCAACTTCGGTTCAGCGGCGAAGGTCACGCCGTGGTCAACGCCAAGGATGCGGCCGTCAGGGAGGGGGAGGATGTGCCCACCCTTTCGGTCTCCGTTGTTCACGATTGCGTCGAAGAGGGTGAGGCGGCGCAATCCCTCGTCTGTGGCATTCACGAGATCGACCGCACGCTGCACCCCGGCATGGTCGATCCAGAGTTGCACCGCCCCTTCGCCTGCGGGACCGTCGCGAAGGATTGTCGGGGGAACAACGCCGAGCTCGAGCGCCTCGCTCACGAGATAGGCGGCAGTTTCGCGCGCCGCAAGACTCCCCTCGGGGAAGTCCCAGAGCGGCTGCTCCCCGCGGATGGGTTTGTAGATCACCTGGAGTCCGCCGTCGATTTCGCAGAGGAAGCTGGCGTTGCTCGCTTCGGCAATGCGCCCGAGCGGGGTGATGTCGGGGGAGAGGCGCATCAGGCGGATTGCCTCATCAATTTCAATGAGACCTGTTGCGGTGGGGAGCGCGGCGCGCCAGTCTGGTTTCGCCGTTGTGTCAGTCACCTCAGTTGAGGAGGGCGGCCTTACGTGCGCAACGATGGCCGCGCGGGTCCAGCGGTACGCCGCAGTTCGGGCAGATTGGTCGGCCGGCAGCGGCGAGCTGAAGGGCGTTCTCGGCGAACTCCAACGCGGAGGCGACGCTGAGCGAGACGCGCAGCACATCTGGACCCTCAGGTGCGTCGTTGATCGGGGGCGGGGCGGAGGCATCCTCAACGCTCATATCGTCGCGGAATTCAAGGGTCAGGCGCGTGAGCAGCGGATCCCAGGCGAGCGCGATGGTGCCGACGCGGAACTCGGCGGTGAACGGCTCAGCAAGCGCTGGCAACTTGCGTGGGAGTGGGAGTGGCGCACTTGGGAGCTGCACGCTGCCACCCTCGCTCAGGTCCTTCAGCATCTCAACGATTCGACGCGCGAGCACGGCGATCTGACTCTTCTCAACGACCACCGTTGCGGCGATGCCGCCGCCGATCGCCTGAAGGTGAAAGACGCGTTGACCCGGTTCACCAATGGCGCCAGCAATGAACTGGTCGGGTGGGTCGAAGCGGATGATCCTCCGCGCCATTAGTTTTCGCCGCGCAGTCGTCCGAGGAGTGATGGTCGCTTCGGCTTCTCAACGAGACCTGCGGCCGCACCCTCAGCCGAGAGGTTCACGCGCACTACCGTTGGACGCTCGCCGCTGTAGCGAATGACCGTGATGCTGGCCGGGTCAATCGCAATGCGCTGGAAGAGGTCAAGCGGGGTGCCGAGGGCATCGGCCACGATCGCCTTGATGATGTCGCCGTGGCTGGCGCAGAGCCAGGTTTCGTCGTCGCTGAATCGTGCATCAATTTCGCGAATCGCCTCAACGGCGCGCGCCGATGCGGCGCGGAGCGACTCGCCGTTTGGAAAGACCATGGCGGACGGCTGGCGCTGGACCGTGCTCCAGAGTGGATCCTTCATCAGGGTGCGCAGCTCTTTGCCTGACCAGTCGCCGTACTCCACCTCGGTGAGGCGCTCGTCCACCACGATGTCGGGGCGCGACTTCACGCTCGGGCCGCGCATTGAACGTACCGCCTCAGCGGTCTCAAGGCAGCGCTGCATTGGTGACGATGCGATGCCGGCGATCTGCACGGCGCTGAGCGCTTCGGCCAGTGCCGCCGCCTCTTTGCGACCCGCTGGACTAAGGGGGATCCCCTTGATGCGGCCGCTCAACTTGATGCCGGTCTCGGCGGTGCGCGCGTGACGAACGAGAATCAGTCGGGCCATCGGTTAGTCGAAGTGTGGGAAGAGTGGCGGGTAGCTGAGATCAATGGAGCGATTCTTTCCGCCGACCTCGGTGAGTGGCACCTCGACGATCGCGCCACCCTTCAGCGCGACCATCACGCCGAGGTGACCGGCTTCGAGTGCCTCGACGGCGGCAACGCCGTAGCGTGTGCCAAGTACGCGATCAGCTGCCGTCGGCGCGCCGCCACGCTGCAGGTGACCGAGGCGGGTGCAGCGCACCTCAAGCCCGGTGCGCTCTTCGAGGATTGTCGCGAGCGCATCGCCAACGGCGACCTTGTCGAGTCGCGGGTGACCGAACTCGTCGAGCGGCACTGAGGTGGCTGTCGAGCCCGTTGCTGGGAGCTTCACCCCTTCGGAGACGACGATGATGGAGCTGCCATCGCCAATTGCGCGTCGCGCCTTCAACTTGGCGACGAGCTCGTCGAGCGCTGCGGCGGTGAACTCCACCTCGGGAATCAGAATCGCGTGCGCGCCACCGGCGAGCCCGCCCCATGCGGCGACCCATCCTGCATCGCGACCCATCACCTCAACAACGGCGACGCGGTGATGCGATGCGGTGGTGGTGGCGATGCGGTCGAGCGCCTCGGTGACGATGTTTGCTGCCGTGTCAAAGCCGAGGCACCCTTCGGTACCCCAGACGTCGTTGTCCATCGTCTTCGGAATCGCGTTCACTGCTGCGCCGCGCTTGGCGAGACCTGCCGCCACGGAGAGCGTGTCGTCGCCACCGATGGCGATCAGGGCGTTCAGACCGAGCGCGCGCATGTTCGCCTCGGCGGCATCGAGGCCACCCTCGCGCTTCAGGAGATTCGTGCGGCTGGAGCCAAGCATCGTGCCGCCCTGCGCCTGAATGCCGTGCACGGCGGCGCGATCGAGCGGCCGCGTGAGTGGCGCGCCAACGGTCGCAAGTCCCTTCCAGCCGTCGAGGATCCCCACGACCTCATGTCCGCCGGCGGTGGCGCGGTGCACCACGGCGCGAATCGCCGGGTTCAGGCCTGGGCAGTCGCCGCCACCGGTTAAGACGCCAATCTTCAGGCGTCCGCTCATCGGCTCGGGCCCGTCATCTTCTCAGGGCGAACGATCGCATCGAACTGCTCGGCGCTGACATAGCCGAGCTTGAGCGCTGTTTCCCGCAACGTTCCGCCGCTTGCGTGAGCGTGCTTGGCGATCTCTGCCGCCTTGTCGTAGCCAATCACCGGTGTCAGTGCCGTAACCAGCATCAGCGAATCGTTGAGAAGTTCGGTGATGCGCGCCGCATCTGGCTCGGTGCCGGCGAGGCAGTGATCAGCGAACGAGCGAGCAGCGTCGCCGAGCAGACGGATCTGCGTTAGCAGGTCAAGCGCAATGAGTGGCTTGAAGACGTTGAGCTGGAAGTTCCCCTGGCTTGCGGCGAAGGCGATCGCCGCATCAAGCCCGTAGATCTGTACGCAGACCATTGTCAGCGCCTCGGCCTGGGTTGGGTTCACCTTCCCCGGCATGATCGAGGAGCCTGGCTCGTTCTCGGGAATGCGCAGTTCGCCGAGCCCGGCACGCGGGCCAGAGGCGAGCCAGCGCACATCGTTGGCGAGCTTCATCAGCGTTGCAGCGGTGGTGCGCAGTGCAGCGGATGCCGCAAGTGTCGCCTCTTGCCCAGCAAGTGCGGCGAACTTGTTTGGCGCGCTGACGATCGGCTCGCCGGTGAGCTTTGCGATCGCCTTGGCGGCGCGTTCGGCGAACTCAGGATGGGCGTTTAGGCCAGTGCCAACAGCGGTGCCGCCGAGTGCAATCTCGCGGAGCTCGCTCTGCGCCGCCTCGATGCGGGCGATGTCGCCCGCGAGCGCTGCAGCATGCGCGCCGAACTCTTGGCCGAGGGTGAGTGGCACTGCATCTTGTAGATGGGTTCGGCCAATCTTGACGATGCCGCTCCAGGCGTCAGCCTTTGCACTGATGGTGGCGTGTAGGTGTCGCAGTGAGGGAAGGAGCGTTTTGCTGACGGCGAGCGTTGCCGCAATGTGAATGGCGCTGGGGAAGGCATCGTTCGATGACTGCGAGAGGTTGACGTCGTCATTCGGGTGAATCGGGCTCTTCCCGCCGCGCGTTCCGGTGGCGCGCTCGTTGGCGATCGAGGCGATCACCTCGTTCACATTCATGTTGCTCTGGGTGCCGGAGCCGGTCTGCCAGGTAGAGAGAGGGAACTCGCCGTCGGCGCCCCCGCTGGTCACGACGTTCGCAGCCTCGACGATGAGCTTCGCCTTATCGGCGGGGAGGAGTCCGAGTTCGGCGTTGACGCTCGCCGCAGCGCTCTTGATGGTGGCGAGGGCGTGGATCACCTCAAGCGGCATGCGGTCGTTGCCGATGGCGAAGAAGTGCAGGGAGCGGGCCGTCTGGGCGCCCCAGTGCTGATCGGCCGGAACCTCAATCTCACCGAACGAGTCGCGCTCGGTGCGCGTCTTCTTTGCGTTGGTCATTGCCGCCTCCGATACGGGCGCAGCGCGCCTCTCCTGTAAGTGTAGGATCCCACGCATGAGCACGGAGCAGGGGAGCCTGGCCCCCTTCACAGCGAGCGACGGGGTGACGCTCTTCCGACGCGTCTATGAGCCCGCAGGGGAGCCGCTCGGCGAGCTCCTCTTTGGGCACGGAATCGGAGAGAACTCCAGCCGCTACATCCAGG
>CAIJIA010000194.1 GCA_903820655.1 uncultured Chloroflexota bacterium | reverse complement strand
TCGATGTAGTCGCCAAACGGAACCGAGATGACGTACAGGTCATTCTCGAGACCGTGCAGCTTTACCCCGATCGCCTTGGTGCTCTTGTAGACGCTTGGCCGAACGTACACGTCCTCTTTAAAGGCGTTGCGCTTGAGTAGCTCGACCACGATCCCCTTCAGCTCCTGTACATCTGGGAGTGGGTCCATGAGCATGATCTTGCACGAGGAGCGCAGTCGCTCCAGGTGCTCGGTGACCTTTAGCGCGTAGAGCTGCCCCTCGTCCGCGTTCCAGTAGGCGCGAATCCCCTCAAAGGTCGCTGTGCCATACAGGAACGCGTGCGTCATCACGCTCACCTTCGCATCGGCCAGCGGTCGGAAGTCGCCCTCTAGATAGGCGGTGATCCCGTCGTACTCGTGGCCTGTGCTCTTCGCCATGGTGCGCGCCTCTACCGGACCTAGCCCTGGTGCTGTGGTGCGTACGGCAAGAGCGCCATCTGGCGAGCACGCTTGAGTGCTGCGGTCACTTCACGCTGATGCTGCGCGCAGGTGCCCGTCTTGCGACGCGGCTCGATCTTGGCGCGGTCTGAGAGATAGCGGCGGAGACGATTGATCTCCTTGTAGTCGATGTAGCCCTGCTTGTCGCTGCAGAATGAGCAGACGCGGCGACGTCGCCCTGCGCCGAACTTGTCATCACGCTTCTTGAATCGCTTTGGTGCCTCAGGCATGGTGTGCTCCTCTCAATTCGATGGGGTTGGGATTAGAACGGAAGGTCGTCGAGATCGCTCGGCGCCGACTGGTTGCTCTCTTCTGGAGCACCCTGGCTCGGTGCGGCCGATCGAGGCGCCCGTGGCGCGTTTGGATCAGCGTCAGGATTGCGATCAACGATGACGACTTCGCTCGCGAGGATGTCAAGCGCAACGCGCTTCTCCCCCTCTTTCGAGTCGTACAGGTCAACCTGTAGCCGGCCCTCGGCGTAGACCTTGCGCCCCTTGCGGAGCCACTCAGCCAACTTCACCGATCGCTCACCAAACATGATGACGCGATACCAGGTGGTCTTATCTTCCCAGTCGCCGCCAGCAGCCTTGCGGCGCTCATTGGTGGCAACACGCATCTCAAGACGCGGCTTGCCATCGGCGGTGTACTTGAGCTCTGGGTCGGCACCAAGGTTTCCGATGATGCTGATCTTCGCGAACGACACGGACTACTCCCCGTCGACTGCAGCGGCTGCTGCAGCTGCGGCGGCGATTTCGCCCTCGGTGTCGTCGGCATCAAGCTCGAGTCGCGCTGGCGTACCGCCATCAAGATTGAAGTCGCGAAGTGCGGCGGCACCCTTGCGCTCGTCGCGGATCACCAGGTGACGGAGCACCTCTTCGGTGATCAGGAGCACGCGCTCAATCTCGGCGATCGCCGATGCGGCAACCTCGAACACGTAGATCTGATAGACGCCGTCTTTGGCGTGATCGATCTCGTAGGCCATGCGGCGGCGCCCCCAGGCGACGTCCTTAAGAATTGTTCCGCCCTGCTCGGTAATGGAGCGGGTGGTGCGCTCGAAGATCGCCTTCGTGCGCTCTTCCGTCACATCGGGACGGAGAATTAGCATGAGCTCATAGCGGCGCATTGGCCACTCCTTCCTATGGATTCGCCCCGGTGCGCCCTACGCAACTTGCGTAGTGGGCCGGAGCCGAAAGGCAGCCGTGAGTGTAGCAGGGGGTGCGGGGGGCTTCAACGGTGGGGAGTTGGAGGCGACGGCCGGATTCGAACCGGCGAATAGGGGTTTTGCAGACCCCCCCCTTAGACCACTTGGGTACGTCGCCCTGTGTGTGCTGGCTGCCCCTCGAGGATTCGAACCTCGGTTCACGGATCCAAAGTCCGCTGTCCTACCACTAGACGAAGGGGCAACGACCCCTCGAGTCCCCAAAGGAGGGAGTGGAGCGGAAGACGGGACTCGAACCCGCGACCTTCACATTGGCAATGTGATGCTCTACCAACTGAGCCACTTCCGCACCGGTCAACCTTTAGTGGTGCCGAGAGCCAGATTCGAACTGGCGACACCGCGCTCTTCAGGCGCGTGCTCTACCAACTGAGCTATCTCGGCCCGACGCCCGCAGCCACGCGAACGTACGCACCAACGGCGGCAAGGATACCCTCCCCCGCCGAGGGGCGCAACGAGGCGCCTACGGGGAGGCAAATGGGGGTGCTGGTGGGCGGTGAGGGGCTCGAACCCCCGACCCCCTCGGTGTAAACGAGGTGCTCTACCAACTGAGCTAACCGCCCGGGTGCGGCTGCGGCCCGTGGCCGTCAGCAGAAGCGATGTGGTGCCCAGACCGGGACTTGAACCCGGATGACTTGCGTCATACGCCCCTCAAACGTACGCGTATACCAATTCCGCCACCTGGGCACAGGTGCTGGTATCGAGGAAGGGACTTGAACCCATACGTCCTTGCGGACACTGGCTCCTGAAGCCAGCGCGTCTGCCAATTCCGCCACCTCGACCCGTTCGAACCCCCTAATCGCTTAGGGGGTCGCGAGGCGGAAGGATAGCACAGCCCGCAGGTAGCTCTCAGGCTCGTCCACGAGCATTGGGGCCGCCTGAGTGACGCGGCTTGAGGTCAAGAGTTCGACCGCGCGGAAGCGGATCGGCAAGATGTAGTTCGTCTCCGCAAGCCACTGCTGCAGGGCCACCAAGGCCGCCGTGCGCGCAGCCCGGTCGCCTGGTTGGCGAGCACGATTGAGCAGCAGGTCAAGATCCTTGAGCTGAATTCCGGCGACATTGCCGCCGGTCAGAACTGCTGCGGACCCAAGGAGTGGATAGAGATCAACATCGATGCCGACATCAACGTTCAGCACCGCGAGTTGGAACGCTCCTGATGCCAGACGGCTGGTGAGATCGATGGGAGAGAGCTCTGTCACCCGAGTTGGAATGCCGAAGGCCGTCCATGCAGCTGCCGCCTGTGCCGCAACTGCAGCATCAGCAGGGTGTGCCAACGCAGGCAAGGTCAGAATCTCCAGGCTTGCCGCTGCGCCACTTGGGAGCAACCAGCTCTCGGCTCCCTTCTTCCACTTGACCGCCTTGAACTGGCTCGTCGCGTAGTCGACGCCACTCTTCGCGTCGGGCAGTTCTGCCCAGCCCCATGAGAGTGGCGACACCGGAGTCCGCGCAACGGAGCCGCCGAACACGGTGGTAATCGCAACGGGGTCAAGGAGCGCCGCTAAGCCGGCTCGCAGTCGGGGGTCACGCAGCACGGTCCCTGGTCGCAAGTTGGCTGCTATCCCCGAGAAGACCGTCGAGCCAAGTTCAATCGTGCTCCCTCGGGCAGCGGTGCCGCGACGTGCATCGGCGATATCGAGCCCCACAAGTTGGTCGAGCGAACTTGCGCTCCAGCCGCGCAGCGCTGATGCGGCGTCAGGGAAGAAGTAGAGCGCGATCTTCTCTGCTGATGTGCCAGCAGCGGTGAGCGATGCGCGGTCAGCGGCGAGCAGATCGGTGCGTCGCACCAGGCCAGCACCCCCAGAGGAGATGCTCGTGATGCGATAGGGGCCGCTCCCCTGCGGCACCTTCGCCGCATCAGAGTCTGGGATCTGTGCCGCACTGAGCCCAGCAAACTGTGTCGCAGAGAGGAGTGGCAGGGAACCGAGCATTGTTGGAAGGTTTGCCAACTCGCGAGAGGCGCTCAGTCGCACCGTTCCAGCATCCTCGCCCTCTTCCGCAGTGATGGACTGCCAATACCCACCTGCAGTGCCGAGCTCCGACGCGAGCGAGATCGTTGTCAGCACATCGGCCGCGGTTACGGCTGACCCATCTTGCCAGTGTGCAGCCGGGTCTAAGGTGATCGTCCACGAGAGTCCGTCGGCGGCGACGCTCCAATCCGATGCGATGTCTGGTCCTGGCCACCCACTCGCATCAAGGCGTGTCAGGCCCCGATAGGTCAACGCCACAACGGCGCGATCGGCAGCCGTCTCAGCGAAGAGCGGGAGTGGCGTTGCGGTGATCCCCACAACACCCACGGAGAGCACCCCTTCACCAGATGGCAGCTCACCGCCTGGCACGCCAACTCCAGGAATCTGGGCACTAACTAAGCCGAGTTGGGCAGCACCTGCAAAGAGTGCGGCAGCGGCGAAGATCACCGCGGCGATAGTGCGGGTAAGTCCCTGTCGAGCGCCGTTTTGCCTGCGCACGAGGGCGGTCCGGCTTAGTTCGTCTGCAGGTAGCCGAGCACTGAGAAGCCGACGAAGAGGATGATCAACGCGACCGTAAAGCGGAGCAGCTGGCGCTCAACGCCGCGGCGGGAGCGATACACGCTGGAGTCCCCACCGAAGGCAGAGCTGAGGCCGATCCCTCGGGACTGCATGAGGATGGCGATGATCAAGAAGATACTGACGACGATCTGTCCGAGGGCGAGTACTGGATTCATAGATCCTCCTATTGGACTACTTGTTCTTGCGCTAACTCTACCACCCGACCCGCACACAAGGCACCCGAGGGCTAGGGTCGCAGGAGTGACTCCCCTGTCATTGCGGGGTCAGCGCGCAGGCCCAAGAGGGCACAGGCGGTAGGGGCAATATCGCGGAGATCCCCCTCTGCGAGGGATGGCCCTGAACCCTCCCCGTACGCGACCAGGAGTGGCACGCGCTGCAGGGTGTGGCTCGTGAGCGGCGAACCATCAGCGGCGCACATCTCTTCGGCATTCCCATGGTCGCCCGTAATCATCAGGGTCACGCCAGCCGCCGCAGCCGCTGCTGCGATCGCGCCAATGGCGCGATCTGTCGCTTCGCATGCGCGCACCGTGGCGGCAAAGTCGCCCGTATGGCCGACCATGTCGGGGTTGGCGATGTTGGCGACGATCAACCCCTCGTCTCCGTGCTCGAGTGCGGCTACCACCGCCGTCGCGATCGCCTCCGCCTGCATCTCGGGGGCCAGATCGTAGGTGGCGACGCGGTCACTGGGCACCAGCAAGCGTCGCTCACCCGGGAACGCCTCCTCGATTCCGCCATTCAAGAAATAGGTCACGTGCGCATACTTCTCTGTCTCTGCAACGTGCAGCTGGCGCGTGCCCGCGGCCGCCACGAGTCCGGCGAGCGATGGCACAACAGAGGGGCCAAAGATTGGCTGAACGAGCGCAAGCCCCTCCCCCTCACCGTAGGAGGTCATCCCCCAGCAACGCACGGGGAGAGCGGCGGGGCGACGATGCTCAAGCAGCTCTGGTGCCGCCAGGGCACGGATGAGTTGTCGCGCACGATCGGCGCGGAAATTTGCATGGATCACGACATCGGTAGAGGTAAACCGCATCGCTGCTGCATCGCGCAGCGCCACCCTCGTCGGTAGGACGAACTCATCACTCTCACCGCGCGCATACGCCTCTTCAAGGGCAAGCTCTGGGCTGCGTACGAGATGATCGCCGGCGAGGACAATGGCGTCCAGTGCTGCGGCGGTGCGCTCCCAACGGTCATCACGATCCATGCCGAAGTAGCGCCCACCAATGGTCGCGATCTGTGCTGAAGGTGCCGCCTGGCTCACACGCTCCTGGAATGAAGCGAGCGCCGCCGCGGCCGATCGCGGTGGCGTATCGCGGCCATCAAGAAGAAGGTGCACGAGGATTCGCGGGACGCCAGCCTCGTGCGCGGCGCGCAACACCTCAACTGCATGGCGATCGTTGGCATGCACACCACCGCTCCCAAGGAGCGTGATCAGCTGAAGACCACTCTCCTTCGCTGCGGTTAGAGCGCTGCGTAGGCCGGCCATTTGCGCGAAGGAGCCATCGGCAATGGCCGCATCAATGCGCGGAAGATCTTGCGGTACGCGCTGGCCGCTCCCGATATTCAGGTGGCCAACCTCACTGTTCCCCATCTGACCAGCTGGAAGTCCAACCGATTCGCCGCTCGCTCCGAGTGTCGTATGGGGGTGCTGCGCGCAGAGCGCGCGCCAGTTCGGCATCGACGCGGCAGCAATGGCATCACATGCGCCGCCGTCACCAACACCAAACCCGTCAACGATGATCAGTGCGAGTCGACGGGTGGTACTCGCCATCACGCAGGCTCCGCCGCGGCCAACGCGGCACGCACGATGGCTACAAAACGATCGGCGTGGAGTGAGGCACCACCGACGAGGAGGCCATCGAGACCGGTCCGTTTTGTTGGCGCACCGAACCATGTTGCGGCTGTGGCTGCGTCTACAGATCCTCCATAGAGCACGGGGAGATCTTCGCGATGGAGCGTGCTGCGTAGCCCGACGGCGATCGCCTCAGCAATCTCCACTGAGGCCGGGGTTCCCGTGCCGATTGCCCAGACGGGCTCGTAGGCGATGACTAAGCCCGCAGCGAAGAGTTGTGCTGCGCTGGACCCGGCGCGCTCCGCGGCATCGAAAGCCGCTGCACATTGGGCCTGCACAAAGGCAACGCGTGTTGCGATCCCTGCCTCAGGAAGGTTATCGCCGAGGCAGAGCACGGGTGCAAGCCCTGCCGCGACCACTCGTGCGAGCTTCCCGCCAACAACTTCACCGCTCTCGCCGTGGTCTCGTCGGCGCTCCGAGTGGCCCACGATAACCGCAGGGGCGATCCCGACGAGATGATCTGCAGGAATCTCACCAGTGAATGCGCCCGCGCTACTGAGCGAGGAGTCCTGCGCGGCGACCTCAATTCCAGCCTGGGGGTACTCCCGTCGGAGCAGGGAGGCGACAGGGACGAGGCCGAGTGCGCTCGGTGCAAGAAGTACGCGAAGGCGCGAGGGACTCCCTGAGGCTTGTAGTGCGCCCTCAAGGCCTGCGGCAATCTCCTTGGCGAGCGCGACCTCTTCACTCGGTGGAAGGTTCGCCTTCCAGTTCGCAATGATCGTGATCTGCCGGCTGCTCATGCGTGAATCATCGCAGAGGTTGCCCCGCTGAGTGGTCGCCTGCCTGCGCCGCACTGACGCGACGCTCAATCTCGGCGAGTGCTCGCTGCACCGTGGAGCGCGCCAATTCAAGTTCGCCGGCAAGCTCGGCAAGGGTTGCGTCGGGGGCCCCCGATCGAGCGCGGGCGACCCGCGCGTGCACGCTCTCAGGCTGCAGAAGTTCCTCCTCCAGCGCCGCAGTGCAGGCGCGCGCCTGCCGCATCCCAGCGTGCACCGCACGCGTGAGGTTCGCGGTCTCGGCATTCACGCTGCGATTTAAGCTCCCCCGAACCTCTCGCCCGATGCCACGGGCCTCCATCTCGGCGACTGCAGCGGTGGCACCGAGTCGCCGCAGCAGATCAATGAGCACATCGCGACCCTTCCACACGAGCAGCCCCTTCCCCCGTCGCTCGCGCCGATGTCCGCCAAGCTGATCTAACTCTGTCAGTCGAGCAAGATGCGTCGCCTCCGCAGAGGTGACATTGATCTCGAGGTGCACACTCCCTGAGGCGAGTGAGAGGGATCCCCTTGCAAGGATTCGACCGCGAAGGAGTGCAAGGCGACAGTGCTGCGCCGACCGCGCACGGCCTAAGTCAGCGGCGCAGCGCTCCGCCTGGCTGCGTGGCGAGCCTTCCCAGCCCCTCGCCGCTCCGCGCTGAGAGAGTTCCGTGCCGAGCTCGTGGACCGCGCGTGCCAGTGAGACGTCGACACGACGACCTGAGTCCGCGAGTGCAGCGAGCTGAGCCTGAATGCAGCAGGTGCGCGCCGGTCGGATCGCCGCTAGCTCATGACGGATTGAGGCGACGAGGTCCGCCTCTCCCCGACTCATCGTGTGCGTCGAGGCTCGCGCAGTGGGAGACGCAAGAGTGCACGCGAGAGGAGGTTCGGCTCGTGCAGGTGCGGCGTCCGCCGAGAGGCGATATCGCGAACGAAGAGCGGCGGCCGCTTGCGACCCTCCGCATCGGTAGCGTGATGCAAGGTTGGAGCAATCGGCACGCCGCCAACTGCGCCAGCCCGACGCGAGCTTGCGGAGGTGGCGAGAATGCCGTCAATTAGACCCGACGCCCCATGTGCTTCGAGCGCCGCAAGATGCGCATCAAGATCCATCCCTTCGGTCTCCCCCTCTTGCTCGTCAACGTTCGCGACCCACACGAGTGGCGCACGGCGCGCCTGTAGCGCAGCGAGAATTTCCGGAACGAGCAGATGTGGAATCACACTGGTGTAGAGCGAGCCTGGGCCAAGCACGATGAGATCAGCCTGCTGAATCGCGGTGATCGCTGACGGAGTTGCTCGCGCATCGTCTGGTGTGATGCGCATGCGATCAATCTGTCGCGTGCGCGCGAGCTGCGCCTGTCCCCGCACCGTTGCCCCGTCCACCGTTGTGCCAATCAACTCCAGGGCGACCGTAGTTCCTGGAATCACCTCTCCTCGAACGTTCAAGATGCGATGCACGCGTGCAACGCCACGCTCAAGGTCTCCCCCCTCTTGGTGGATCGCGGCCGCGAGCAAGAGATTGCCAATGGCGTGCCCGCGCGGTGCGCCAGGCTCAGCGGGGAGCCGAAAGCGCAGAAGATCGGCCGCCGTAGACTCCGAGTCCGAGAGGGCGACGAGACAGTTTCGCAGGTCACCGACGGGCGGGATCCCGAGTTGCTCGCGCAGCACCCCTGACGATCCGCCGTCATCCCCCATCGACACGATTGCGGTGAGGTGCGCCGTCTCGAGCTTCAGGCCACGCAGCGCAGTTCCAAGCCCGGTACCACCACCGAGTACAACAACGCGGCGCCCGCGCGCCAGCCGGCGACGGCGCTCGAGCAGCTCAAGGAGGGAGACCCCTGGTCGATCTGTGCGGTACGGCAAGATCGCGGCCCGTGCCAGGCCACCAAGCCCAACCCCCACGAGAAGTAGTCCCAAGGTGGCGGCCGCGGCGGCGCGAATCATTGGATCGAGATCGCGCAGAGCGATCGCTGCAGCGATTTGAACGAGTGGATCTGGGAGCTGCGCCCCTGTGGCGAGTGCGCGAATCCCGCTCAGGGCACCGAGCGCAATCGTTCCCGCACCGAGGAAGGCCAAGAGCAGCCAACGCTTGACTCCGAGACCAGGCTTGAGCCAGCCGATCCGACTCACCGCTTAGGTGCGCTCCACATCGCGGTGGTGAACATGGACGGTGTGTGCCCCAGCCTGCGCCCGCAGTTTCACAGCCAACGATTCGCTGATCGCGACCGAACGGTGGCGGCCACCCGTGCAGCCGATCGCAATACTCAGGCGGCCACGACCATCGCCGAGGTAGGTCTCTAGCGTGGCGACGACGAACGCCACGATTGCCGCCTCAATCGACGCTCCAACTGGATCGTTCAACACGTAGGCGGCAACATCGCCGTCGCGACCATCTTTCGGCCGCAACTCTGGCACCCAGTGCGGATTCGCCACCGATCGCACGTCGAAGAGAAGATCCGAGTCGAGGGGGATCCCGTGCTTGTAGCCGAAGCTGGTGAGGTGAATGGAGATCGAGGCATCGCCGCCCAACACCTCTTGCACCAGCCGATCGCGCAGCTCACGGGCCGAGAGGTCGCTCGTATCAATAACGGCATCGGCAATCTCGCGTGACGCGCTGAGAAGGTCCCGCTCCGCTCGGATGGCCCCCGCGACGTCGCTCGGCGCATCGATGGGCCCGCCGAGGGGGTGGCGGTGCCGAGTCTCACTAAATCGCCGAATCAGCACATCGTCGCGCGAATCAAGGTAGATCACACGACTTTCGAAGCCAATCTTTTCGCTCGCACTACGGACTGCAGCAATGGTGGAACGTGGATCACCATCACGGGCATCAATAACTAGGCAGAGCCGCGCAAATCGCTCAGGCTGGAGTTGGATCTTTTCAAGGAGCGCTGGGATTACATCGTTCGGCATATTGTCGATCGTGCGGAATCCAACATCTTCAAGCGACTTCGTTGCGGTGCTCTTCCCGGCACCCGAAAGTCCCGTGAGAACGACGATCTTGTGCGCCGCTACAGGATTGACCACTAGCGCCCACCGACCCGAACGAGCCAGATAGAGAGCTCATAGAGCACGTAGAGCACAACAGAGAGAACGATCGGGCTGATGAGATCGGTCCCCGGAGTGGCGAACGCGCCGACGACCACGGCGAGGACCAGAGCGTTGCGTCGCCAGCGCTGAAGCTTGGCCGACGTCACGACCCCTACGCGTGAGAGGAAGACTAAGAGGATCGGGTACTCCGTCGCCAGGCCAAAGACCAGCATGAGTGAGCCGACAAAGCCAAAGTAGCGATCGGCGGCAATCAGCGGGGTGAGGTCGTCGGTCGCAAAGGAGAGAAGGAAGCTCACCGCGAACGGCAAGACAACCCAGGCAACCCCAACGCCAACGATAAAGAGGAGGAGTGCGAGTGGAATCCACGGCCGCGCCGCACGGCGCTCCGAGTCCGTAAGGCCTGGTCGAATAAATGCCCATGCCTGCCAGAGCCAGATCGGCATCGCCAGCGCCACACCGCCGATAAGGCTGAGTTGCATGCGAATCCCAAACGCGTCACCAACGCCAACGAAATAGAGGGGGGTGCCGTTCAGTGGCGTGCGCAGAAGTGCAATGAGGGCGTCACACCAGGCGAATGTGAAGATTGCACCGACGACAACGGCGGCAAGTGCGATGCCGACACGTCGACGAAGCTCTTTGAGGTGGTCGAGGAGCGGCGCAGGTGCGTCGCGTAACTCACGGGAGCGAGGCATGATCGGCTCGAACCGACGTTACGCCTTTCGCTTTGAGCGCGAGGCTACGGCGCGCTTTGTCGCCTTCTTCGCACGCGGCTTGGCCGGCGCCGAGGAGGTTCCGGACGTTGCGTCCTTGAACTCGCGGAACGAGTTGCCCACGGCCTTCCCGATCTCTGGGAGCTTCCCTGGCCCAAAGACCAAGAGCACGACGGCGAGGATCAGGATCAGTTCTGGGAATCCGACGTTTGGCATATGAAACCTCCTCGTAGTGGGCTGGCGCCCTTAGGGGGCGAGTATAGCGAGGCGACGCCCCCACTCCGCTGCTGCGGCGCCCAGCGCCTCGGCCACTCGCTCGTCGGCCGCACCCGCACCGCTGATCCCGCGCCCCACATTCACGAGCAGCCCCCTTCCCGCTACGCCACTTCCAGGGGCGGCCGTAGCCCCGCCATCGGCGATCACGGCGCTGGCCGTGCCCCCCTGCGCCCCTACTCCAGGGACGAGAAAGGGGAGGCCGGGAGCAGCTGCTCGTACGAGGCGAAGTGCCGCAGCATCTGTAGCGCCAACGACCAGGCCGATACGCCCGGCAACTCCCTCTGCGCGACGTGCCGCGAGTCGCGCAACGCGCTCAGCCAGCGTCTCCTCTGGCTCCTCAGCGCTGGCACTAACCCGCAGCGACTGCAACTCACTCGATTCGGGATTCGATGTGCGGCAGAGGAGGTAGGTGAACCTGTCTGTGCGATCGAGAAAGGGGGCCAAGGCACCAATGCCTAGGTATGGATTCGCCGTGACTGCATCAGCGCCGAGCACATCAAAGAGGGCAACGCCTTGGGCTGTGACGGTCGCCCCAATATCGCCACGCTTTGCATCCACGATCAGCGGAATCTCCGCGGGAATCTGCCGTCGCACGCGCTCGGCTAGTCGCATCCCCTCGCTCCCGAGCGCCTCGAAATAGGCCAGGTTCATCTTGAACGCGGCGGCATGCGGGGCGGTCGCAGCAATGAGTGTGTCGATCCAGCGCTCGATACCAGCGTGCGATTCACGGAACGTCACCGGGAGCGCTGAAGGGACCGGATCGATGCCGACACAGAGCAGCGAGCCGACGCGTGCCGAAGATGCGCCAAGT
>CAIJIA010000193.1 GCA_903820655.1 uncultured Chloroflexota bacterium | reverse complement strand
GCGGTGGTTCTCGGGGTGGCCGACGCCGATGGGCGGCCCCTGCCAGGCAGCGAGAAACTGGTGCGTGCGCGTTCCCTCGCGAACTACCGCACCTACGGTCGATACGCGGCTGAACTTCTGCGCCTCCCCAGCCGCTCGCTCCGCAACATTGCGACGGACGTTGACCTCACTGAGGCCACCGTGCTCGATGACTTCCGCGCGCGCGGCCAGGCGGCGATCTTCGTTGGGTTCCATGCCGGCAACAACGAACTCGGTGCCGCGGCACTCGGCGAACGACAGTACGACGTCAACGTTGTCGCCGACGACAGCGCATTCCCAGAGATGTACGAACTGCTTCGGCGCCTTCGCGCATCGTGGGGAATCAAGGTGATTGACTGGAAGGCGATTCGCGAAGTGTTTACGGCACTCAAGCGCGGCGGCGTGATCGTGCTTCTCAGTGACTGGGGGTACAAGCCTGACGGCATCCCGTGCCAGCTCTTCGGCCGATGGACAACCCTTCCAAGCGGTCCAGCGGTGCTGAGCGCGCGCGGCAATGCGCCGATCGTGCCGTTTTTCGTTCGTCGCGAATCTCCTGGTAAGTTCCGCATTCTCTTCGGCACACCAATCACGGTGGGTGACGGCTCACCTGCGGCACAACTTCGCGCAACACAAGAGACCGCAACTGCAATGGAGAATCTGATGCGCACCGAACCTCTGCAGTGGAACTGCTTCAAGCCACTCTGGCCAAACGCACAACAGCAGCACGAGCTCGCAGAGATCGCCGCACGCATGTCGCAGGAAACTTCGACACGCACAACCAAGCGAACGTCATGAGCGCGCTGATTGGATATCTGGTCATCGGAGCGCTGTCACTTATTTCACGCCTACCAGAATCGCTACTCGTGGCAATTGCCAGAACGTGGGGGAAGATTGGTCCACGTGTGCAGTCTGCGCGCGCAGCCATTGGCCGAAAGAATCTTGCCCGCGTGTACACGTATCGCGACAGTGTTGCGCCAACGGAGGCAACTCTTGATCGAGGAGTGCAGTTGCTCTTTGAACACCACCTGCGCTTCTATATTGAAACTGCGCGAGCTCCGCGCCACGCGCGCACCATCATTGCGAAACGAGTGCGCCTAGAGAACGAACAGGCTGTGCGCGATGCGTTTGTTCGCGGGAAGAGTGGCGCGATCTTTCTCGCAGCACACTTTGGTGCAATTGAACTTCCAGGGAGCATTCTCGCTGACCGGAGTGGCATGAAGCCCGTTGCGCCAATGGAAGAACTTGGAAACCCAGTGCTGCAACGCTGGATGTTGCGCGTGCGTGGTGAGGGGCTTGGCCTACGAATCATTCCTGCGAGAGGAGCCGCGGCGGTGATGACTGCTGAACTGGCCGCAGGCGGCATTGTCGGAGTCGTGGGCGACCGCAATATCGTTGGTCGCGGCGTGCCCGTTTCACTTTTCGGTGCGCCGGCGCGATTGCCGATCGGCCCTGGGCTGTTGGCCGTTGAGAGCAACGCTCGCCTGTTCGTCGCCGCGGTGATTCGTGAAGAGGGAGGCATGTACACCGGATACATCCGCCAAGTAGAGATTCCGAAGGAGGGCGACCGCATGGAGCGCACAAAGGTTGCGCTGGCTGGTGTCGCTGTCGCGTTTGAAGAGCTCATCAGTAAGGCACCAGAGCAGTGGTGGACACTCTTCTATCCAATCTGGGACGATCTTCAGTCATGAGCCCAACAAAGCAACGGATAACTGGCGTACAGGGACGAGCCGATCTGCACATCCACACGATGGCCTCCGATGGCACAGCCGGCGTGGCGCAGGTACTTGCTCGTGCACAAGAGGCACGACTCGACGTGATAGCGATTACCGATCACGACCGCATCGACGCGGCCAAGGCGGCGCAAGCGATGGCGATCAAGAGCAGGCTCCGCGTACAGGTCATTGTTGGCGAAGAGATCTCCACGCTCCAAGGGCATGTGCTCGGACTCTTCCTGGAGGAGCGTGTCCGACCACTCCGGTCCCTGCGCCGCACCATCGCCGAGATCCATGAGCAGGGTGGTATCGCCATTCCAGCCCATCCACTCTTCCCTCACCCGCTGTGCGCCCAGGCTGGGGCCCTACGGGCGGTGGCGACTGATCGCGACCCTGCCTGCCGCCCCGATGCCCTAGAGACCTTCAACCCCACGATCTTCGGCACCTTCCCGCGCGCACGGGTCCAGCGGCTGGCGAAGGAGCTCGGCCTCCCTGGAGTCGGCTCCTCTGACGCCCACGTGCTCGAGGCCATCGGGCGCGTCTACACCACCTTCCCGGGTCGAACTGCAGAAGCACTCCGTCGCGCAATCTTGGCCGGCACGGTGAAGCCAGGAGCGGGCGAAGACCACACCATGTTGGAGAGCCCCGCGATCTTCGCCCGACAGATGCTGCGCAACCTCATCGGCCTCGGACAAGACCTGCGCGGTGTAACGCGACCAATCTGGACGCTCGGTGGTGAGCGGCACGGTCGTGATCTTGGCTACCCACACAGCCACAAGCGACCGGTGAAGCACAAGTGAAGATCGGTCTCGTCACTCCATATGTGTATCCAATGCCTGGTGGCGTGAACGATCACGTCGGCAGTCTCTACCGCGTCCTCCGCGCGCGCGGTCACGATGTGCGCATCATCACCAGCAGCCACGGACTCCAGAAGGCATCCGAGGGTGATGTCATTCGCATCGGCAAGGGTTTCAGTGTTCCGTTCAATGGCTCGATGGGCACCATTACACTGAGCCCAACCTACCTGCGACAGGTGCGCGAGCTCGTCGAGCGCGAACAATTCGACGTGCTCCACTTCCACGAGCCATTCGTGCCGTTCCTTAGCCTCGTCGTGCTAACGCTTTCGAAATCCGTCAACATCGGCACCTTCCATGCGTTTGGTGGACTCTCCCTCAGTTATGAGTTTGGCCGCCGCGTAATGGGCAACTACGCCAATCGGCTACATGGACGAATCGCTGTGAGCCCAGCGGCACGACACTTCATCAGCCGCTACTTCCCAAGTGAGTACAAGATCGTGCCAAATGGTGTTGAGCCGAGTCGCTATCGCAACGCTGTGCCGATCTCTCGCTATCGAGACGGCGTTCCGAATGTGCTCTTCGTCGGTCGCATGGAACCACGCAAAGGTCTGATTCACCTCCTGCGCGCGATTCGCAAGATGCAGGTCAACGGTGAACAGGTTCGCCTCCTGATCGTCGGTACCGGCCCAGGCGAACGCGAAGCGCGACGCTATGTGCTGACGCGACAACTCAACGATGTCGAGTTCCTCGGACGCGTGAGTGATGCAGAGAAGGCGCAGCTCTTTAAGACCGCAGATGTGTTTGTTTCACCAGCAACAGGGCGTGAGTCATTCGGCATCGTGCTCCTTGAGGCGATGTCTGCCGGCGCGCCAGTAATCTGCTCTGACATCCACGGCTATCGCGCAGTGGTTCGTCGCGAACGAGATGGCATTCTTGTTCCACCCGCCGACTCCGATGCGCTGGCCGATGCACTCGGTCGTGTGATTCACGACCCAGAGCTGAAAGCACGATTGAGCGCCGCGGGCATTGAGCGTTCGGAATTGTTCACATGGGATCGCGTCGGCGCTTCTGTCGACGAGTATTACGGTTTCGTGATTCGTCGCCTTGCCGAACAGGGTGCGCTGCCGAGTGGCTTCAACGCACCAATTCCAGCGCCTCCAGGCCCGCGCCGCCGCAGCGCGTAGCTCGCTACGCTTCGGCAAGCCGTGAGGCGAGCTCGCAGAGCAGTCGTGCTGTAAGGCCCCACACTCTTCGCTCTCCTGGAACGGGAATGACGCCATACCGTAAGCGTTGCCCCTGCTCTTCAGCGTCAATGACGTGCACCTCATGTCGTGGATCGAAGAGCCCCAGTTCTGCCCCGAGTGTTTCGGCAACCTCGCGCGGGTCTGGCGTGATGTGCGGGGTCTGTGGAGCAACGGCAACAAGCACCTGCACCAGGAAGTTGCTCGCCGGCACGTAAGCGGCATCGAGGGAGCCCACAAAGCGAATGTCGTGTTCTGGATCGGCAGCGTGAAAGCCGAGCTCTTCATGAAGTTCACGGATCGCTGTCTCTTGCGGCGTTTCGTTCCCCTCTAGTTCGCCACCCGGAAGGGCGATCTGTCCACCGTGTCGGCCGCGTTCTGCCCGCTTGATCAGCAGCACCTGGCAGTCGTACGGATGCGGATCAACGCTCTCGCCACCACCCGTTGGGCTGCAGCTCCCCAGAGCCACAGGGGGCACGAGGAGGGCGGTCACCACTGCAATGCGTGGGTTGCTACTTGCTGGCGGGTTGAGGTCCACTGGCTCAAGTCCGGGGAGTCGCAGGGGGGTCAGCGCCTCTGGGAGCGGAAGGGGGAGTGCGGGGAGACGCCCCGTCGCATCGCGACGGAGCGCCTCCTCAATACGGTCTGCGAGTCGGTTGATCACCGCGACGGGTCAGCTCGGCCGGCCCGTTGCCCCGTGCGCGCGCACG
>CAIJIA010000192.1 GCA_903820655.1 uncultured Chloroflexota bacterium | reverse complement strand
TCCTCATAGTGCGCAACCTTCTCGGAGAGGATCAGGCGGTTCCCCTTGCGGTTCACCTCCAAGATCTTCATGCGCAGCTTGCGGCCAACGTACGGCTGCAGCTTCTCGGCAATCTCCTGGATAGCGTCACGCGGTGCGTCGCCAGCTGGGCGCCGCGGGAAGTCAACGATCTGGCTGATCGGCACGAAGCCGCGAATGCCGCAGTCAACAATGAGTCCGCCCTTATTGTGATCGATGACGGCGGCCTCAATGATGGTGCCTGCGTCGAGCTGCTCCTGCATCGTGCGCCACTTGCGCTCCATGCCGGCGCGGCGGATCGAGAGCACAACGTGCCCATCTTCCGACTCTGGCTGCATGACGTACACAAGTACGGTGTCGCCGACGGTGAGGGCTGGGCCCTCTTCGCCGTTGCGGCCGTGAAGTTCGCGGCTCGAAACAACACCTTCGCTCTTCGCGCCGATGTCAACGAGCACTTCATCCTTGTCAACGCGCACAACGATGCCGTCGAGGACATCGCCCTGCTTCAAATTCTTAATTGGCATCCCTGCGCCGGCGAGCAACTCCTCCATGGTGGTTGGCTCAGGTCCGGTCCACACGCGCGGCGCTGGCGCAGCGGCGGGCACGGCAACTGGGGCCTCGGTGGCTACTGGTGCCGACTCGGCAGGTGTCGCATCGATGTGGTCAACCGCAGGGGTCTCCACCGGATCTGATGCGCTCACCTTGACGCTCTTCGGCTTTGCAGGGGCTTTCGCCTTGCGGACTGGAGCTGCTGCTCCAGCGTCGGCACCCGCCTCAAGATCGGCGGCGCCAGGGGTCTGTTCTTCGTTCAAGTTTGTAGTTCTCCTTACGACGTATTCGCGCTCAGGAGGTAACGCCGCCAGCAGAAGCAGGTGGCGCAATCTCACGATCGCGTTGGGCGAGCCTACCACAGCCCCCCGCACTCGGCCTGGGGTTACGGAAGCTTGAGCACTTGCCCGGGCGAGATTGTGTACGCGGGGCCGGCAATGTTGTTGAGGGCGGCGATCTGCTTGTAGCCGTCTGGGCCCAACCCGAGCGACATCGCAATGTCATAAAGCGTGTCATTTGCCCGGACCACGTAGGTTTTTGGCGCCGTGGCACTCGCGGAAGGGGATGGCGACGGTGTTGGCGATTCGCTTGGCGACGGGCTTGGGGGCGGTGAGTCGCTCGGGCTCGCCGTTGGGGTGGCCTCGACGGAGGGGGTTGGCGTGGCGTCGCTCGGTGTGGTGAGCGACCCGATGATTGAGGTCAGGACGGGGCCTACAACAGAGGCTACGGGGCCGCTCGCCACGGTGATCACCCCAGCGAGCACGACCACGAGCAGCACGCGGAGCCACGGCGAACCATTTGCCGGATGAGGAAGAGCAGCATTAGTGATGATCGCAGCGTCGCCAATGGGCTGGCGCGGGGCGAGGCTGGTGGCGAGGGCGCCGAGCTGCGCCTCACGTGCTTGGCGAATCTGGCATGCGCCGCCCACGATGCAGCGCTCAGCGCGCACAACTTTTGGTAGTTCGGGGCGCGTGGGCTCAGCGCCGCAGTGGCTGAGGGTGCGAGAAGGGGTAATGGTGATCGCTCCGCTTGGGTCGAGGAGCCAGGGGCACGGAGTTGCGTTCACAGGTTCCACGCTCGCAGGATACCCGACGAAACCCCCCAGGATGCCAAAGAGCCCGGCGACGTCCTATTTTGCCGAGGAGCTGCCCCCTCAGTATTTTCGGCGCTGGAGAGCTTGACTTCCGTGTTCGGGATGGGAACGGGTATGGCCTCTCCGCAAATGTCACCGGGCTCCGCTTGGCGAAGTCCGAATCCATGACTGAAAACATCGAGAAGTTATCTGTTTCATCGGGGGTGTATCCAAAACGACCACGGGCGCCGAAGAGGCGTCGTGGAGGTCAAGCCCTCGACCGTTAGTAGCGCTTTGCTGCAGCCATCACTGGCCTTCCACATGCGCCCTATCAAACAGGTAGTCTCCCTGCGGTCTTACCCGGTTAACCCGGTGGGGAACCTCATCTTAGGGCGAGCTTCGCGCTTATATGCTTTCAGCGCTTATCCCTGCCGAGCTTAGCTACCCTGCGATGCCCTTGGAAGGACAACAGGCACACCATAGGCTCGTCCACTCCGGTCCTCTCGTACTAGGAGCAGCTCCCTTCAAGTTCCCTTCGCGCACGCTGGATAGAGACCGAACTGTCTCACGACGTTCTGAACCCAGCTCACGTACCGCTTTAATTGGCGAACAGCCAAACCCTTGGGACGTACTTCCGCCCCAGGATGCGACGAGCCGACATCG
>CAIJIA010000191.1 GCA_903820655.1 uncultured Chloroflexota bacterium | reverse complement strand
TGTTTCCGCGGCGGCATCACTTGATGCACATCGCACGGTGAGCCTTGCCGATCCGCGCGGCGGTGCAGCGTTTGCCACGGTACGCCCTGGAGAGTCGCTCGCGACACTCAAGGTTTCGTAGGCCGTGCCAGCGGCGAGAATACGCACCGAAGAGGCATGGCGTGTACTGGGGCTTCCTGCGCAGCCATCGGCTCGCGCCGTAAAAGTTGCCTTTCGCCGATTAGCCAAGTCGACACACCCAGATGCCATTGGCGGCGGGGGCACTGCCGCGTCGCAGTTTGCTCGGGTGAAAGAGGCGTATGAGGTTGCCCTCGCGGATGCAATTGCTGCGGGTCGCATCGCTGCTCCTGATCGTGGCCTTCCACCAGCTCGTACAGCGCCTACGCCACCTCGCGCTGCACCACAGCCTCGACCGAGCGCTGGTGCTTCGTCGACATCAAGTGCACACCCTGGTTCAACTACCTATGACGGAGCAACAGAGACGGAACCGGTCTGGGATGGTGCCGCCTGGGTTGGCGCCGACTCGGGCACGTATTGGACGGTCAATCCGCGCGAGTACGCCGACCCGCGAAAGCATGGACCCGAGTATCGAGCCCGGGGGCGACGCCCCGTTCGGCGATCGCCGCGCGAGCGTACTGCTGCGCCGCCTGCTGCCCAAACGGAGACGGCAGGGCCAGCGAGCGTGGGGCGACCAACCTACCTCGCCGTTGGAGCCGTGGTCCTTGTCGCCGTCGCCGTGCTGGCGAGTGGTCCGCTCCGCCTCCTTGCCGCTGCGGCGCTCTGTGCACTTCTCGCGTTTGTGACCTTGAGCGGTCGTCACAGGTAGGATCAGACGTATGGCAACCACTCGTCGAGCCGCTCTCACCGCAGCAGCGCAGGAGTATCTCCTCGCCTTCCGCAGCCACAGCGACGATGAGGGGGTCACGCCGTCACTCGTCGCCAAGGATCTTGAGGTGAGCAAGCAGGCCGCCGCCGAAATGTTCCGCCGACTCGCCGAGGATCGACTCATCGCGCCGTGCAACGGGCATGCGCGGCTCTGGAAGCTCAGCACCTCGGGCGAGAGCGCCGCCGATGCCGTCTTCCGGCGACATGCGCTGCTGGAGTGGCTACTGACGGGCGTCGTCGGCATGCCATGGGCGGCGGCCGATGTGGAAGCGCGACGACTGCACGCCTCGATCTCGCCAGAGTTTGAGTCGCGCCTTGATGAACTACTCGGTCATCCGCAGACCTGCCCACACGGGAATCCCATTGACCGTGCCACTGAGGCACGTCGACCGAAGGGGGAGTCGCTCGCCGGGCTCGAAGCGGGTGAGGCGGCGACGATCTATCGCGTTACTGAGGCGGCCGAGGCGGATGCCGCGCTGCTCGGCTACCTCGAGGCGCGCGGGCTGGTTCCCGGTGCAAAGATCACCGTCCTCTCACGAAGCACATCACTGGATTCACTCACGCTGGATGGCCCGATCGGCAAGGCGTCGCTCGGCCTTCGACCAGCCGGGCTAGTGCAGGTGATGCGCGGCGCTGTGGACGCCGCCCTCTTCCACCAGATTCCGGCGCGATCATGAACGATGCTGTGCGCGTTCGCATTGCACCGAGCCCAACCGGACCGTTCCACATTGGAACGGCGCGCACGGCACTGTTCAACCTGCTCTTTGCGCGACGGCATGGCGGCACGTACATCGTGCGCGTCGAAGATACCGACACGGCACGCTCCACCAAGGAGTTTGAGGCGGACATTCTTGCCGGCCTCGCCTGGCTCGGTCTCGCCGCCGATGAGGGTGTGGTCGCAGATGGGGAGCGCGGCGATCGCGGCCCGTACCGACAATCTGAGCGCAGCGAGCGCTACACCGCGGTTGCTAATGAGCTCCGCGCCAAAGGGCTGACCTACCCCTGCTTCTGTACCCCAGGCGATCTCGATGCAGAGCGCAAGGCTCGCGAAGCGGCCAAGCTTCCACCGCGCTACTCCGGTCGCTGTGCCGCGATTCCTGCCGAAACCTCTGCCGCACGCATTGCCGCAGGCGAATCGGCAGCCCTCCGCTTCCGCATTAAGCCTGGTGTGGTCGTTATTGACGACCTCGTTCGCGGGCGTGTTGAGATTGACAGCGACGCCTTAGGTGGCGACCTGGTGATCTTGCGAGCCGATGGGACGCCGCTCTATCACTTCACCGTGGTGGTTGACGATGCCGACATGGGGATCACCCATGTGATTCGCGGCGAGGACCACCTCTCCAACACACCCAAGCACATCCTCCTCTTCGAGGCGCTTGGCGTTCCGCTACCGAAGTTTGCCCACCTGCCTCTTATCTTGAATCCCGACCGCACAAAGATGAGCAAGCGCAAGAGTCAGACCGCACTGGCGGATTATCGTGCGGAGGGCTTCCTCGTGGAGGCGCTGGTGAACTTCCTCGCCCTGCTCGGCTGGTCGACGGGGAGCGAAGACGAGGTGCTCTCCATTGAAGAACTCCAGGAGCGCTTCAATCTTGAGCATGTGCAGAAGGCCGGCGCGGTATTTGATCGCACGCGACTGGAGTGGCTGAACGGCCAGTGGATTCGACGACTGAGCAACGAGGAGCTGCTCGTACGACTCCGCCCCTTCTACGAGGGTGCTGCAGCAAACGGCACGCTGCAGCGCGCGGCTACCGATGCAGAGATCGTTGCGTTGATTCCCCTGATCCGTGATCGCATTCCACTTCTCTCGTCGGCGGTCACACTCACCGACTTCCTCTTTGCCATCGCGCTTGAGCATGACCGTGCGGCACTGGTACCGAAGCGTTGGGATGCTGCCACAACCTTGCAGGCGCTCGCAGCAGCACGCCCTCTGATTGCTGAGGTGATCGGCGAGGGCGACCAGCCACTACTCGATGCCGAGGATCCGCTTGAGGTGCAGCTTCGAGCGCTCGCCGAGTCGTCGGGCTGGAAGTCGGGCGATCTCTTCATGACCCTCCGTGTCGCGGTAACGGGGCGAACGGCAACGCCACCACTCTTCGACAGCATGCGCCTTCTCGGTCGTGCACGTGTACTGGCGCATCTTGACGCCGCTGTGGCACTGGTGAGCGGCAACTAGCGTTTACATGGCGATAACACCGCTCCCTCAGAGTGACGCGGTGCCAGAACGACCAATCAAGATCCTGCTGGTTGAAGATGAGCGAGCGCTTCGTGAGGCGCTCGCCGATGCGTTGACGAGCGAAGGCTTCGTCGTCACACAGGCCGAGACCGGCGCCGCTGGCCTCGCTGCGTTTCGCGCCGCTACACCTGACCTGATCCTTCTCGACCTCATGCTCCCGGAAATGGGTGGCATTGAGGTCTGCCGATCGATTCGCAGTGGGTCGCGCGTACCGATCATCATGGTCACCGCAAAGGCGTCGGAGACCGATCGCATTAGCGGACTTGACCTCGGTGCCGATGACTATGTGACGAAGCCATTCTCCTCACGCGAGCTCATCGCGCGTATTCGGGCGGTGCTACGCCGCGCTGAGGTTGGGGCCAGCCCAGCCGCTTCAAGAACGCGTCTTCGCATCGCCGAGGCGGAGGTTGACCTCGAGGGGCAGCGAGTGCTGCGCGACGGCGCCGTGGTGCATCTCAAGCCGAAAGCCTTCCAGCTGCTGGCCTTCCTCATTGAAAATGCGGGTCGGGTGTACTCGCGGGAGCAGCTCCTCGACAAGGTGTGGGGCTACGACTATGCGGGTGAGACGCGCACGGTTGACGTGCACATGCACGCCCTGCGCCAGGCCATGGAGGCGATCCCAGCCGAGCCGGTGGCCCTCCAGACCGTTCGCGGGATCGGCTACGTCCTCCGCCGCCCAGCCTGATCCATACACCCCTCCTGAACGAGAGCCCCGCGCGCGGGTAGGATTGACCCCATGCGCATGAGTGAACTCTTCTTTACGACCCTCCGGGAGGACCCCGCCGACGCGGAGATGCCTTCGCATCGCCTTCTGCTGCGTGCTGGTTATATTCGGCCGTTGGGCGCCGGAATCTACTCGCTCCTGCCGCTCGGCATGCGCGTCAACATGCGTGTCACCCAGGTGATTCGCGAAGAGATGAACGCGATCGGCGCCCAAGAGATGCTGATGCCGGTGGTTCACCCGGCCGACCTCTGGCGTGAGACGGGGCGCTACGACCAGATCGGCCCAGAGATGGGTCGCTTCAACGACCGTGGCGGCCGCGACATGGTGCTGGCGATGACGCACGAAGAGGTGGTGACCGACCTGCTTCGCAAGCTGATCAACTCGTGGCGTCAACTCCCACAGCAGATGTACCACTTCCAGACGAAGTGGCGCGACGAGCCACGCGCGCGGGGCGGACTGATTCGCGTGCGCGAGTTCACGATGAAGGACGCCTACAGCGCCGACCGTGATGAGGCGGGCCTCGACCGCTCCTACAAGCTCTACTACCACGCCTATACGCGCATTTTCGCGCGGCTCGGACTCGAGGCGATCGCCGTGGCCAGCGACGTTGGCATGATGGGCGGCTCGCTCGCCCATGAGTTCATGGCCTTCAGCCCGTTTGGCGAAGATAGTCTCGTGCTCTGCGATGGCTGTGGCGCTGCGGCAAACCGCCAGGTCGCCGCTGTGAAGCGCGAGCTCCCAGCAAGTGCGCCACAGGAGCCGCTCAAGGAGATTGCGACACCAGGCGCGTCAACCATTGATGAACTCGCGACACAGTTGAAGGTTCCTGCATCAACCTGCGCGAAGGCGGTCTTCTTTGCCGACCGCGACGGTCGCCTGATCGTTGCCATTGTGCGCGGCGATGACGAGGTGGAAGAGACGAAGCTCACCAACGCCATCGGCGCACGAGACCTACGGCCCGCCCGCGAGGAGGAGATTCGCGCCGCTGGCATGGAGCCAGGCTACGCATCGCCAGTCGGCATCAAGGGCGCAACTGTGGTCGTGGATGAGTTGGTCGCGTCGACCGCCAACATGGTCGCTGGGGCGAACAAGGCGGGCTATCACCTCACTGGCGTAAACGTCGGCCGAGACTACACACCAACCGCTGTCGCCGACATCGCCTCAGCGAAGGTGGGGGATGCCTGTATCGCCTGTGGCGGCAACCTCCGCATCGAGAACGGCATTGAGGTCGGCAACATCTTCAAGCTCGGCACCCGATACACCGGAGCGCTCGGCGCCACCTACGCCGACGAGGCGGGGGTCTCGCACCCAATCGTGATGGGCTCCTACGGGATTGGCGTTGGTCGCGCGGTCGCCTGTATCGCCGAGGCGCACCACGACGAAAAGGGCCTCTCCTGGCCAATCTCTATCAGCCCCTTTGACGCGCAGGTTGCGATCGTTGGGGCGAACAAGGATCCGAAGGTGACCGAGATTGCGTTCGCCCTTGAGGCGGAGGCGGAGGCTGCTGGCATCGAGCTGCTCGTTGACGATCGAACCGAGACGCCGGGCGTGAAGTTTGCCGATGCGGAACTGATCGGGGCACCATGGATGATCACCATCTCGCCACGCTCGCTTGAGGCTGGCGGCGCAGAGGTCACACGCCGTTCGACGGGGGAGCGCAACGTTCTCCCATTGAACGCCGTACTCGACCAAATCCGTGGCGCACAGGCCAGTGATCGTGCCGCGATTGAGGCAGAGTTACTCAAGCGCGGCTATCCACCGCGACATGCAGCGCGCGATCCTCATCCAGCCGCCTGATGCCAGATTTTGTCATCGGGCTTGCAACGGTACTGATCTCTGCAGGGATCACCTATCTGATCGTTCGCCGCTTCACAGCGCAAGACGTAGCAACAGAGGCCGATCGCGCAGCACGGGAGAGCAGTCGGGCAGACGTTGCCTGGGATCGCGCTGATCGTCGATCTGAGCGCCTGAACGCCCTCCTTGAGGCGACCGACGACGCCATTCTCCGCGTTGGCTCCGATCTTGTGATCCGTGCCGCGAGCCCGGTCACCGGCGAGATCTTGGCGCGCGGCGACGTGCAGTTCCGTGGCATGCCGCTGATCGAAGCGACCGTTGACTTCCGACTCGAGGAGCTCACCCGCAAGGCGATCGCTGGCGAAGTTCATCGCGGCGAGATCGACATTCGTGACGGCCGACTTGGGCACTCCGACGAGGCGCGACACGTCTCTGTGGTGGCGGCGCCCGATGGCGACGGTGGTGCATGGTTGGTCTTGCGCGACCTGACTGAGGTGCGTCGACTGCGACAGATTCGCACCGAGTTCGTAGACAACCTCTCGCACGAGCTGCGCACGCCACTCTCAACGATCCGCCTCCTCGCGGAAACCATTGGCGGCGCCGCCGCGAAGGGCGATGTGTCTGGGGTCGCGAGCCGCAGCGCAAAAATCGAGGTAGAGGTGCTCCACCTCGTACAGATGGCTGACGAGATGCTCGACCTCGCCACGCTCGAGGCGGGTGAGATCCCGCTTCGCAAGGCCGAGTTCGACCTAGTCGCCTTGGCCGAAGAGGTCGCACAGCGATTTACGCCAGTTGCGGCGCAGCACGGGGGTGGCATTGATGTCATCGGTGTGAGTCCGCTTCTCATTACTGGTGACCGCGATCGCCTCCGGCAAGCGGTGGCGAACCTCGTGCACAACGCCGTGAAGTACAGCCGCGAGGGCGGGCGAGTAGAGCTTCAGATTGACCGACTGAGCGATGGCGGATCACAGATCGCGGTGGTGGATCACGGCATTGGCATTGACCGCGCCCACCTTTCGCGAATCTTTGAGCGCTTCTTCACGGTGGAACGAGTGGATGGTGGCGCAGGGGCCGTCGGCGGCGGTGGGACCGGACTCGGTCTGGCGATCGCCCGACATGCTGTGCTCCGTCACGGTGGCGAGATCACCGTCTCCTCGACAACTGGCGTGGGCACAACGTTCACCATTACGCTGCCTGCCGCCGGAGCCGCCTCCTGAGCCGTCGCCCGAGCGCGATCGGTCGTGCACGTGAAGCACTCGGCCGCCCACTCCTTCTCGCGCATCGAGGGGCCCACGACGAGACGATCCGTGAGAACAGCCTCGCCGCCCTCGTCGCAGGCGCGGAACAGTGCGATGGCGTGGAGTTTGATGTGCGCTGTAGTGCCGATGGGGAGGCGGTGATCGTGCACGATGAGACGCTTGATCGACTCTTCGGTGTGCCACGGCGCGTGCGTGATCTCTCGGTGATGGAACTAGCGGACCTCGGTGTACCAACGCTCGTCGAGGCGCTGGCTGCCATGCCCGCCACCACCCTGATCGATCTCGAACTTAAAGAGAAACCCACTGACGCACTTTTTTCCGCGCTCATCGCCGCTCGCGGCCCCGAGGCTGATGGAGTTGTCGTTTCAAGCTTCTACCCGGGCGTACTCCGTGTAGTCGAAGAGCGTGCGCCCGACTGGTCGCGTTGGCTGAACGCTGAAACCGTTGCAGAGGTGGAGCAGGCGACGGTACTCGGCTGCGTCGGGGTATCTGTCGCAATGGAACTTCTGAACGACGCGAACATCAGCCGCTTGCGCGATGCAGAGCTCGAGGTT
>CAIJIA010000190.1 GCA_903820655.1 uncultured Chloroflexota bacterium | reverse complement strand
TTTGAGTACCTTCGAGCCACCCCTGAAGGCCCCTGGGAGACCCGCCGCCTGCAACCGTAACAATCCCCCACCCGCAGCCGTGATCCACCCTGCGCTTACCTACTGGTAATACGCGTGCTCAATCGGATAGGATTCCGCCAAGCGCAGATCGCGCTTCAAGTCTGAACGGCGACCCTGTTGGGCCAGCCGATAAGGAGGAAACACATGCGAAAGAGGTCGCTACTCGCAACCTTTGCGGTCGCTGCCGCACTCGTTGCCGGGGCATGCGGCGGGTCGACCGGTTCGACGGTCACCGGAGCAACGTTGCTCATCGGTGACTATCAGGACGCGGACTCGCTGAACCCATTCTTCTACAGCACCGTGATGTCTTCGAACATCGTCGGCGCTACACATGATGGTCTGCTTCGACTCAACGAGAAGCTTGAGCTCGAGCCATGGATGGCCGAAGAGGCCCCATCGAAGGCCAACGGCGGCATTCAGGTTCCTGGCGTTGGCGGCGATGCCGCAACCGTCACCTGGAAGCTCCGCGCGTGGAAGTGGTCTGACGGAGTTGATCTCACCTGCGCCGACTATCAGTACGCGCGCGAGTGGATCATGGACCCAAAGAACACCGCCGTTTCCAAGGTCGGCACCGAGGACATCTCGGCGATCGACTGCAACGGCAGCACGATGACCGTGCACTATTCGAAGATCTATCAGAACCTGAAGTACGGTCCGGCCGTTGCGCCAAAGCACTACTTCAGCAAGTTCACCGTTGGTAGCGTTGTTGGCGGAAATCCTGCCACCGACGTCTCAACCGACATGCTCTTGGGCGCGGGCTACCGCACCAAGGACCTGCCAAACGTTCCAACCAGTGGTGCATTCAAGTACGAGAGCCGCACGACCGGTGTCGAGACGGTGATCGTTCGCAACACCTATTGGAAGGATCCTCGCAACGGCAAGCAGGCAAAGCTCGCACGACTCAAGTACGTCGTGTGCGGTTCGCCTTCAACCTGTACAGCGAAGTTCAAGGCTGGCGAGCTCGACATGGTCACCGACCTTGACGGCAGCCAGTTCGCAGCAACGTCCGACCTTGGCGATGCACAGCGCACGCTGCCATCGTTCACGGTTGAGTTCCTGCGCCCGAACTTCTCCACAACGGTCTGCAGCGACGGGGCTCCCGCCGAGGCTGACGTTGATGGCGTGCTCCCAACCCGCGCTGCGCGTGGTGGTGGCTGCCCGGCCTCTGACTTGGCGATCCGCAAGGCCATCGCTCACGTCGTAGACCGCCAGCTCTACCTCGATCAGATCGAGGGTGGCTCGGGAATCCTTGCCACGAATATGGAGCTCCCAGCATTCTTCTTCTATAAGGATGTTTCGAGCGCAATTCCTGCCGACAAGAGCCCAGACCTTGCAAAGAAGGCCTTGGCCGATGGCGGTTGGGTTGACACCAATGGTGACGGAATCGTCGAGAAGGACGGCACCTCCGCCATCATCGATTTCTGCACCACGATGAAGCCAACCCGTGGCGCCAAGCTTCAGCTGCTCGTTGCAGCGCTGAAGGAAGTTGGCATCAAGGGCATCGTCGACCAGGTCGGCTCAGGCACGCTCTTCGGCACGTTGACGGACACGCCGCCAAACACGAAGTGCAACCTGGCGCAGGGCTCGTATGACGTGGCTCTGCACGCCTTCGGGATCACCTCGGTTGAGCCGAGCGGGTACGACTCGTATCACTCGAGCCAGACCGAAGCGAACGGTGGCGGCAACGACCAGTTCGTCAACATCCCAGAGCTTGATGCTGCCCTCGAGGCGGTCAAGACTTCGGTGGACGTTGAGGAGCAGAAGGCTCTGATGTACACGGTTCAGGACGTGATGACGGCGAATATCGTTGCCATCCCGCTCCACTACTGGATGGACATCACCCTGGTCTCGGCCAACGTTTCCGGGTACCTCGCGCATCAGGCGTGGGGCCCGATCTGGAACGCCTACGAGCTTGACGTCGCAGCTGCGAACTAAGAGCGCATAGGGGTTCTACGCGGTAGAAACCACTCTCGCCGCGAGGATCCTCCTTCGGGAGGGCCTCGCGGCGAGTGCTATCTGGCCCTCCCACCGATCGGCTAGGCTGAGGGCTACACTCCCTGAAAATCAGACCCGGAGAAAGGTCGGCAAATGATCAAATTCGCGCTCCGACGAATCGCGCTAGGGATCATGATCATGCTGGGGTCGAGTGTGCTCATTTACGCGCTGATTCTCGCTGCGCCTGGCGGCCCTGAGCAGAAGTTTGCTGAGAACCCGAAGTACACCCAGGAACAGAAAGAGGGGTACCTCAAGTCACTCGGCCTCGATAAGCCGGTCCCTGTGCAGTACTGCCGCTGGCTCGGCGCCTGCCGCCGCGATAAGGACGGCCTTGATGCCCTGGTTGGCCCAACAGGGCTCCCAACCTTCCTGCCAAGTGAGTTTTCCGGCATCTACACCGGCATCCTGCATGGTGAGCTCGGCTACTCCTACGCCAATGGTGAGAACGTCGGTGATCTGATTGCTGCCGCCGCACTCCCAACGCTCATCCTCGCCGGCCTCTCCATCGTGATTTGGCTCAGCCTAGCGGTGCTCCTCGGCGTGTGGACTGGACTTCGTGCCGGATCAAAGTTTGATAACGCCATGACAACGATCACGTATGTCAGCTCCACCTTCCCCACGTTCATCCTCGGGTTCATGATGATTTGGATCTTTGCTGTCACCCTCGGTGTCACGCCTGTGAGCGGCATGACCGACGGTCGCCTCTCGCCCGCCTTCGGCAGCGAGGCCTACTGGCAGTACTTCGCCGCTGCACCGCTGACCGCCATCGTCGACCTTGCCCGCCACCTGATTCTGCCTGTGTCAACGCTCGTCATCATTAGCGTTGCCGGTGACTCGCGCTACGTGCGCGCTTCGGTCATTGACGCACTCAGCGCCGAGCATGTGCGCACCGCCCGAGCAAAGGGCCTCTCGTCTCGCCGAATCATCTTCCGACACACGCTCCGCACCGCCCTCGTCCCATTTGCAACAAACCTCGGACTCGCCTTCCCCTTCCTCTTCGGCGGCGCGCTCATTACGGAGACGATCTTCTCGTGGCC
>CAIJIA010000189.1 GCA_903820655.1 uncultured Chloroflexota bacterium | reverse complement strand
GTCAAGCGTTTGGCTGCTTCACTTGGCTGAGGCGGCCCTGGTGGATCGTGCCAACGAACACAACTTGAAGCTCACCCTCTTCCACGGACGCGGTGGCGCGATCGGTCGCGGCGGTGGCCCAACGCATCGTGCGATCTTGGGGCAACACCCGGCCGGCCTGCGCGGTGGATTCAAGGTGACGGAGCAGGGCGAGGTTATCGCCTCGCGCTACTCCGATCCTGCGATTGCCTTTAGTGAGGCGGAGCAGATCATCTCGGCGCTGCTCACTATGCGTAGCCCGGTCGCCGAGCAGCGACGCGCGGAGTGGGAGGGGGAGTTTGCCCTCGCCGTTGGCGCCGTCGCTCAAGCAGCACGCGAGAAGTATCAGCAGCTAATCCCGAACGACCCAGCATTTGAGTCGTTCTTCCGCGCCGCCACACCAATTGCTGAACTAGGTGGGTTGAACCTTGGCTCACGCCCTTCAGTGCGCGGGGGAGTGGCAAAGGGCGGCTCTGGCCTTACCAGCCTGCGCGCTATCCCATGGGTCTTCTCATGGAGCCAAGCGCGCGTAAATCTCCCTGGCTGGTACGGGCTCGGCGCGCTGCACACAACGCTCGACGACGCTGCAGCTATGGCCACGCTGAGCGACGCGTATCGACGCTGGCCCTTCTTCCAGTCGATCGTCGATAACGCGGCGATGATCCTCGCCAAGTCCTCACCTGAGGTTGCTGAAGAGTTCGCCGCGCTCGGCGGCGCCGGGAGTGATGCCGATGCGACAAGGGTCTGGGCAACGATCGTTGCTGAGCGCACCGCTGCTGGCGACGCGCTGCGTCGCATCGCTGGCACAGCCGAACTGCTCGCGAGCGACCCCGAACTGCGGGCCTCGATTGAGGGGCGTGCCCCCGAGGTGAACGCCCTCTCGCGTGTGCAGGTGCAACTCCTTCGCGCGCTGCGCAGTGCCACCGATGAGGGTCAGCGCGCCGAGCTCTCACACCTCGTTCGCCTCACTGTCAGCGGGGTCGCCGCCGGCCTGCGCAACACCGGCTAGCCACACGTCTATCCTCTACTCATGTTGAAGCGACCCTCCCGACCCAGCGTGCGCGGCGTCATGAGCCCTGAGCAGATTTCGGCGTGGGTTGCACCCGTTGCCACACGTTGGCGCAAACACCGCGATCTCGCCGCAGTTTCGATGGCGGCAATGCGGGGGATTGAGGCGAAAGCGCTGCGACTCGGGCACACCTCTGAACAACTGCTTGCGAGTGGGGGCGACGCGATCGCCGAACTCGCTCTGGCGCTCGCCAAGGGCCGCATCGCATCTGGCGCCGCCGCCCCTGGCGCACCTGTCTTCATCCTCGCTGGATCTGGTGCCGAGTCAGCCCTGGCTCTCGAGGCCGGCCTGCGCATCGCCGCAGCTGGTACGCCGATTGTTGTGGCCCTCTGCGGCACACGTGCGCGACCAGAGCATGCGGCAGCATCTGCGGCCTGGGATCGACTTGAGTCGCTAACAAATGCGCGACGCTTCCGCGTGCCCGACATGCGCGAGGCCGCGCACTTTCGCGCAGGTATTGAAGATGTTGCCCTGGTGATGGAGGCGCTCGGCGGCTCCACCGATGCGATCGTGCCGCCCGTACCAACACAGGCCGGAATCGATCTGGTGATTCGTGCACGCGCCGCTGGCGTACCCTGCCTTGCGATCACCGCACCTGTTGGGCTAGATCCAGAGACGGGGAGCCGACGACGCGGCGCACCTGGCGCCGATGTAACGATTACGCTGCACCGGCCTTTGATCACGCTCCTGAGTGAAACGTCGCGCAAGCTCGTTGGCGAGCTCATCGTTGCGCCGCTCGACCTACCGCGCGACGCCGACACCCTGGCGCAGTGAGCCAGCCGACGAGTCCGCTCCGCTCCGCAACGGTTGCGGCGCTCGCCGCGGGGGCAGCCGTTCTGATACTGCAAG
>CAIJIA010000188.1 GCA_903820655.1 uncultured Chloroflexota bacterium | reverse complement strand
GCCGGCGGCCCAGGCGCTCAGCCCCGCGGCATCGATGGTCGCAACGGAGACGTTTGTCGTGGCGAGACGCGGTGCGCCGCTCGTGCCGCCGACGTAATAGAGATGTGATCCAGCCTGTAGCAGGGAGCCATCAACGCCATCGCCTGGCAGATCGGCTTCGGTGGCGCTCTTCCATGGGATGAGCGCGCCGGCGGGAGCTGGGCATGGGAGCCCCTCATTCTCGGCGGGGCAGATGTTCACGAGCGACGCCATGTTGAGGCCGAGCTCAACGGTTGGCGAGACGGTCAGGTAGTAGGCGCGGTCTGGGATGTAGCCGAGCATCAAGATGATGACGAGGGTCCAGAGCACCGAGCGCACGCCGGCCCAGCCCCAACCATTGGCGTCGAGTAAACCGAAGAGCACGCGGCGTGGCGCAACGGCCCCTGGGCCGATGGCGCGTGGATCGTTGCTGCCGCTCATCACTTGACCGTCAACGTGCCGACCATGTTTGGGTGCACGGTGCAGACAAAGGTGTAGGTGCCGGCGGTGAGCGCTGGAACGCTATAGGTGCGCGTGCCAATGCCAGGGAAGATTTCGCCCTTGAAGACTTCGGTCCCCGTTGCGGTGCCTTGATGAATCGCGACGTTGTGCGGGATGCCCGCATCTTGGTTATCAAAGACGATGGTGAACGCCTTGCCGGCGGCAACGGTCAGTGAAGCGAGATCAAACTTCACGCCCATCGCCACGATCGTGTAGCTATCACCAGCAACCATGGATGGCGTTGGAGTCGCCGGCCCGGTTGGCGTTGGTGAGACGGCGAATGCGTCCTGCCAGCACGCAGGAACTGGGGTTGCGTCTGCAGCTGGAGCGTATGCAATGTCGCGCCATCCGGTGACTTCAACCATCTCGCCGGTTGCTGGATCGCGCACTTCAATCGTGTCGGTATTGGTGGCGCGAATCCAGGCGATCAACTCTTCGATTTCGCGGTAGTTGAGTGGCCCACCATTGGTGTCTGCCCAGACACCCATGAGCGAATTCGCATCGCCACAGACGTAGCGGCCGCCAACGGTGAGGACGTTCTTCAGGTACTGCGGCGTGAGGTGGGCGAGCAGCTTCCCCTGGTCGTTGAGGATTGGGCCGATGCCACCCTGGCCTTGTGCGCCGTGGCAGCGTGCGCAGTTCGCCTCAAAGAGGTTGTAGCCGCGCTTCACCGTCTCCAGGTACTGCTCGCGCTTCGCCGCATCGAGGCGCGACGAGCCAGTGACGCCCGGGAGGCCCTGGTCGTAGAAGGCGTAGACGATCACGAAGAGGGTGACGATAGCGATGCCGAGCAGGGCCGCCATGCGCGAGGAGCCGCTCTGATTGACGATCTTGGCGGCGCGTTCTGCAGTGAGGCCGTGCGTTTGAATCTGGCTTGGGCTCGAGAGGCGTGGAACGGGTGTGCTCACCTTCTCACTCGGCACTGGAAGCTGCTTCTCGTCGCTCATTTAGATGCACCCCGTGGCGGCGCGTGGCGCCTCGATCCCTGGCGAACCGAGCGCGAGCGGCACGGTGCCAAGGTTGATCTTGCCGGTGTCGAGGGTCAGCACGCCGTCGTTATCGACCACGGCGGCGAAGCGATCCATGCCGCGTGCAGCGGGGCCAAGGCCTTGCGCCTTGGTGCCGAGTCGGTCGTAGCGGCTGCCGTGGCAGGCGCACTCAAGCCAATACGTCTTGATGCACGGGTTCGGCTTGCAACCAAGATGTGGGCAGCGCTGATACAGGGCGCGAACATTCAGTGCACTGCCGTCACCCGTTGCATCTTCGCCGGGCACAAACTCCTGGCGGTTCGGATCAACGAGCATGATGAAGGCACGCGCATCCTGTACATACGCTGGGTAGCCCTCTGCAATCGGGAGGCCCGCGTTGGCGTCGATCAGTGACTTCAGGGTGCCGACGCGAATCTTGCCACCGAAGCCACCCTCAAGGTTTGGCCAGAGGAAACCGAGGGTGCCCGCGGTCACTTCAAGCAACCAGAGGGCGAAGCCTGCGCCAATGGTGGTGCGGAGTAGTCGGCGACGTGAGATCCCCTGCACCTCTTCGTGGCGTAGCGCCTTAATGGTTTGCGTGGTGAGGGCCTTCGGCTTGTCGCTCGGTTCAACGCTGTAATGACTCACTGCGTTCCTCCGATCACAAGCTAAAGAAGAAGCCGGTTGACCACGGCAGGATGAAGGAGTAGCCAGGGCCGCGGAAGAAGAT
>CAIJIA010000187.1 GCA_903820655.1 uncultured Chloroflexota bacterium | reverse complement strand
GCACTCGATGATGCCGGCGTCTTTCAGCGGCATCCGATTCGCCTCCTCGGCACACCGCTCGCGGCGATCAAGATGGCGGAGGATCGAGAACTCTTCCGCGAGATGTGCGATCGCATCGGGCAGCCCACAGCACCGAGTGCCATGGTGCAAGGTGCGAACGACGACGAGCGCATGCAGGCCGCGAAGGAGGCACTCACGCAGATCGGCCTCCCCGCGATCATTCGCCCCGCCTTCACGCTCGGTGGCACGGGCGGCGGCATCGTTGCCACCGAGGAGGAGTACTGGGAGCGCGTGCAGAGTGGCCTGCGCGCCAGCCCGATTCGTCAGGTGATGATCGAGCGCTGCCTCGTTGGCTGGCAGGAGATCGAATACGAGGTGATGCGCGATGCCGAAGACACCTGCATTGCCGTCTGCTCCATGGAGAACGTTGACCCGCTCGGCGTCCATACGGGTGACAGCATCGTGGTCGCCCCCGTGCAGACCCTGCCCGACCCGGTGCACCAGCGCCTGCGCACCGCCTCGCTCGACATCATTCGCGCCCTCGGTGTTGAGGGGGGCTGCAACGTGCAGCTGGCCCTCTCGCCCGACTACACCGAGTACGTGGTGATTGAGGTGAACCCGCGCGTCAGCCGCAGCTCGGCGCTCGCCAGCAAGGCGACCGGCTATCCGATCGCGCGTGTGGCGGCCCAGATTGCCATTGGCCGCACGCTGCGCGAGATTCCAAACGCCGTCACGCGCACGACCGTCGCCGCCTTTGAGCCCGCCCTCGA
This sequence comes from uncultured Chloroflexota bacterium, assembly GCA_903820655.1. Taxonomy (GTDB): domain Bacteria; phylum Chloroflexota; class Limnocylindria; order Limnocylindrales; family Limnocylindraceae; genus Limnocylindrus. The sequence goes on along the minus strand of CAIJIA010000187.1, from coordinate 2,488 downwards.
CTACATCGTGGTGAAGCTGCCGCGCTTCCCATTCGACAAGTTCCCTGGCGCCGATCGTCTGCTCGGCAGCCAGATGAAGGCAACCGGCGAGGTGATGTCGATCGATCGCACCTTTGGTGCTGCACTGAACAAGGCCCTGCGTTCGATGGAGCAGTCGGGGAGTGGCCCAACGGCGGAGGAGGTCTCATGGGAGGCGGAGTTGGCGCCGATCATCGCAGAGAACGATGCGCAAGCGCTGCGTCATTTCTTGCGCCCATCGGACTCGCGACTCTGGCGACTCTTTGCAGCGATGCGCCGCGGCGTGTCGGCCGACCAGATTCACGATGCGACGGGGATCACGCGCTGGTTCCTCGCGGAGTTTGAGCGCCTCATCGCCATTGAGCACCGAGTACGCGCCGCGGGCCAGACGCTGATCGGCCCGGACCCCGCATCGGTTTCGCTGCTCGCGACAGCGAAGCGTTCCGCGATTGGCGATCGCGACCTTGCGCTGATGAGCGGCGTGTCGGAGCCACGCATCGCCCAGCGCCGCTCGCAGCTCGGATTAACGCCTGGATACGCGATGGTCGACACCTGCGCCGCGGAATTTGCCGCCGCTACGCCCTATTTCTACTCCACGTACGCGGCGGCCGGCTCGCCGCCAGAGTCGCCGCCGGTGCCGCGACAGGCGGCGATGGTGATCGGCTCTGGGCCAGTGCGCATTGGGCAGGGGATCGAGTTTGACTACTGCGCGGTACGCGCCGCGGAGCGGCTCACCGAGCGTGGCTGGTCGGCGGTGATGGTGAATAGCAATCCCGAGACGGTCTCGACCGACTTCGACGCGTCAACGCGCCTCTACTTCGAACCACTCGATGCCGAATCGATCATGGAGATCGTGCGTGCCGAATCGCCCGAGGGAGAGACGACGCTCCCTGCCTTCGTGCAGTTCGGTGGGCAGACGCCACTCAATCTTGCGGCGCCGCTCGCTGCCGCGGGTGTGCCACTTCTCGGGGCTTCGCTTGAGGCCATCGACGAGACCGAGGATCGCGTGCGCTTCGCTGCGCTCCTGGATCGTCTCGGCATCTTGCAGCCCGAGGGCGGCTTGGCGCGCAGTCGGCAAGAGGCGATCGACCTGGTGGAGCGCATCGGTTATCCAGTGATCGTGCGACCGTCATATGTGATCGGCGGCCTCGCCATCGACTTCGCTTATTCGCTCCCGGATCTTGAGCGCCAGCTCGAGCGCATCGGCGAGATCGGTGATGTTCGCCCGTTGCGCATCGATCGCTTCCTTGAGGGGATCGAGATCGACATTGATGCGGTCACCGACGGCGAGACGGTGCTCATTCCCGGGCTCTTAGAGCACGTCGAGCTCGCGGGCGTCCACTCGGGCGACTCGATTGCCGTCTATCCACCGCAGCGTCTCTCGCACGCGAAGCAAGAGGAGCTCGCAGGAATCTTCATGCGACTCGTGCGCGAGATCGGCGTGCGTGGCCTGGTGAACGCGCAGTTCATTGTGCGCGAAGAGGGGATCTACCTCATTGAGGTGAACCCGCGCGCAAGCCGAACGGTGCCCTTCATGAGCAAGGTGACGGGGATCCCGATGGTGCCACTCGCCGTTGACATCGCGCTCGGCGACACGTTGGCATCGAAGGGCTATGCATCGGGGATCGCCTCTGCGCCGAACGGCGTGGCGGTGAAGGCACCAGCGTTCAGCACTGCAAAGCTGCGCGGCGTCGACCCAACGCTCGGGCCCTTCATGCAGTCGACGGGAGAGGTGATCGGCCTCGGCCTGACTGCAGAGGAGGCGCTCGGCAAGGCGCTGATCGCAGCGAACCTGCTGCCACCACCGCCACGCGACCCGCAGCGCATCGCTCTCCTCAGCATCGCCGACCGCGATAAGCACCTCCTCGCGCGCCTCGCAACGCCACTGCTCGCCGCCGGCTACGAGTTGGTCGCCACGCCCGGCACGCGCAGCGCGCTGGCGACACTCGGCATCACAGCGGGCACGGCGAACCCACTCGGTGACCAGGGGCGCGATGGGGCGCCTGGGATTGCCGACCTGATTCGCACTGGTGCCGTCGCGCTTGTCGTAAATACGCCGTCGATGGCAACTGGGGCACTGCGCGATGCGCTGGAGATCCGCCTCGCCGCGGTGGAGTACGGCGTACTCTGCCTTACGGCCATGGAGACCGCGGTGGCGTCGGCGGAGGCGCTCTCCGTGCGGGCGACCATGTCGGGCGTATCGCTGAACCCGATCGGCGTGCGAGGGCTACGATAGGCGCATGGAACTGACCTACGCACCTGGCGCCTGCAACATTGGACCCGATGAGATCGCGCGCCGCCGCAAGGCTGCCGTTGCGGGCCTCGTCGCCAGCATCGGCCTCGCCCTCGCGCTGATCGCGTTCGGCTCGGCCCCCGGTGACTTGGCGCGCCTGCTTGTTGCACTTCCGCTAACGGGCGCAGCAATCGGCTGGATTCAGGCGCGTCGACGTTTCTGCATGGCGTATGGCCT
>CAIJIA010000186.1 GCA_903820655.1 uncultured Chloroflexota bacterium | reverse complement strand
GCGCCGCGAGGCGCGCTTATGGCGATCCCCATTCAGCGGCGCGGGACGATTGAACGCGATGAATTCAGAATGGCGAGCCAATGTACTCCTCAAGTCCGTGATCGCACGAAACGCTGCGAATGCTTCAAATGCACTCGATTCCAGACCAAACTATCACCCCATAGGAAAAAGGTTGATGTGATAGCTCCAATAAAGGGAGTTCTTGTCGAATTCTGCTCAGTTTCGTGCTCGCGCGGGTGGCGCGTTACTTCTTGAGCGGCTTCTCCTTCGGGAGCGCCAGGCTGGCGGCGAGACCGAGGCAGACAAAAATGAAGGCGACGATTCCGGCGCCACGTGCCGCATCGGCGAAGGCCTGGCTGAGGGCGGCGGTGACCTTCTCGCCGAGCCCTGGGATCGCCGCGAGCATTGGGTCGCTGGCAATGAACGGAAGTGCCTGGCCGGCAGAGGCCTTCATCGCCTCAACGATGCCGTTGATGGCGGCGGGTGGCGCGGCGGCAAGTTCTGGAAGCTTTTCAAGGGCGCTGCGCGACTGCTCACCGATCAACGTGAAGAGGGTGGTGCCGATGATGGCGATGCCGAGCGCCGAGCCAATCTGACGCGTGGTGGAGTTGGTGCCCGACGCAATGCCTGCACGCGGGATGTCGACCTCGGCGAGCGTGACGTTCGCGAGCTGCGCCGTGGCGAAGCCAACGCCAATGCCGTAGACCAGGAACGGAATCATGAGCTGCAGGCCGGTTGACTCTGGGGAGATCAGCAACGCGATCGTGCCAATGCCCACCGCTTCAAGGAACATGCCAAGCGTGACGACACGGCGTGCGCCGTACTTCTTGGTAAGCGATGGCGCCATTGGCGCAGCGATGAATGAGCCGAGGGCGAGTGGCACAAAGCAGAGGCCAGTCTCGAATGCGCTGTACTGCTGCACCGCAGCAAGGAAGAGTGGGATTGCAAAGAGCACACCGAACTCGCCGAGCGAAACGATGGAGCCAGCGATGTTGCCGTAGCGGAACGTTGGAATATCAAACAGCGTGAAGTCGATAAGGACAGTCTTCTTGGCGCGGAGTCGTGCGCGCTCATAGAGCGCAAAGAGCAGAAGCGCGACGGCGCCAAGAGCGAGTGCCACTGGCACAACAGAGACGGCGGCGATTGGCCACCAGGCCCATGCAGCATCGGTGCTGAATGTGGTTGATGGTGCCCACCAGCCGTAGGTGTATCCCTCGATCAGACCAAAGACGATGCCGGCAAGGCCGAGGGTGATGAGGACCACACCGCCAATATCGAAGCCCTTGCTCTTTTGCTCCGTGCGCGTCTCAGCAACGGTAAGCAGTGTGCCGACGATGGCGACGATCGCGATTGGCAAGTTGACACCGAAGGCCCAGCGCCACGACGCATTAGTGGTGAGCCATCCGCCAATGACTGGGCCGAGTGCGGCCATGCCGCCAATGACGGAACCGTAGATGGCAAACGCAATCGCGCGATCCTTACCGCGGAAGGTGGCGTTGACGATGCTCTGTGTTGATGGGGCCATCGCAGCACCGCCGAGCCCTTGCAAGAGTCGTGCGGCGATCAGCAGTTCACCAGTTGGCGCGAGTGCGGCGAGTACCGACGCGGCGGCAAACACGGTGGTGCCCACGATGTACATGCGGCGTTGACCAATGATGTCGCCAATGCGGCTGAGGGTGATGAGCGCCGCAGCGAAGACAAGCGCGTAGCTGCTGTTCACCCACTCGGCGGCGCTTGGGGTGATCTTCAGGTCGGTAATGATGCGCGGGATCGCCACGTTGACGATGGAGGTGTCGACGATGATCATCGCCAGCCCCAGTGCGAGGCAGGCGAGACCGATCCAACGCGTTGCTGCTGATGCCATGCGCGGAGTCTAGGTGAGGAGCGTGACCGCTGCAGGGCGCACAGTGAAGCGTGCGGGGAGGCGCCCCACGATCTCGCCGTCCGCCTCAATCTCAACCGCGCGCGCACCGGCGCCACCTGCAGGAGCGGCGAACACATCGGCCCCTTGCGAGACGGTCACCTTCGGGTGCGCGTAGTGCGTCCCCTTATAGACAAGGGGCAGGCTGACCACGAAGTCGCTGCGGGCGATATCACCGAAGCGCACCACTTCGAAGCGGCCGTCATCGATGCGCGCGGTAGGCGCAACATGCATGCCGCCGCCGAACCAGGCGCCATTCGCGATCGCCATCGCGGCGACAGGGCCGCTCTCTGGCGTGTGTGCGTCGACGCGCGCTTCAACTAGGTCGGGGGCGTAGTTCAGGCCGGCGCGCACGGTGGCAAGACCAAAGGCCAAGGCACCCGCATGGCGCTTGAGCTGCGGGTACTCCTCAAGGGCGTGGGCGATGCGGGCCGTAACGCCGAATGAGGCGATGTTCAGAAAGAGGCGCACGCTCCCGTCACTGAGTTCAATCTGGCCAACATCAATGATGCGAGCGGTGGCGCCGTGAGCCAGGTGCCGCGCAGCATCCACAGGCTTGCGCGAGATGCCAATCGTGCGCGCAAAGTCGCGCCCAGTACCAGCGGGGATCAGCCCCAGCTGCACGGCGGCAATGCTGCCATCGGGTTGGCGTAGTCCGTTGAGCGCCTGGCTCGCAGTGCCATCACCACCGAGCACAGCAATGCGTGTTACGCCACTCGCAACCGCTTCGCGCACGATGCGCTCCGCAGGGCGATCTTCACCCGCGCGCGTGACCGCAATCTCAAACTCGCCCCACGGCTTCAGCTCTTCGAGCACACGTGAAAGCACGCGTCCGGCGCGGCCTGCGCCTGCAGCAGGGTTCACCACGAGCAGCGTCCGCTCGGCGCCCACGCGCTACCTCGCCACCAAGAAACCGCGGCCGATCGGATCGTTCGCATCCAGTACAAAGCGCGCGCTGCCGGTCATGTGCGCCGAACCGCGAACCTCGGGGATCACGGCGTTGCGGCCCGCCCACTCTTCGGTGCGCACCACGCGCCCGCGGAATACCGACTCACGGCCGAGAATTGATTCAATCGCAATCTCTTGGTCCGTTTGAACTTCGCCGCGTGCATGCAGCACCGCCAGTCGTGCCGACACACCTGAACCAGTTGGTGAACGATCGACCTCGCCTTCGGCGAAGAGGCAGAGGTTGCGTGAGTGATGCGCAGGATCTTCTGGTGGCCCCGAGATGATCGTGCCGTACAAGAACGAGAGGTCCTCTTCTTCAGGGTGGGCAACGCCAAGTGCAGTTGCAAGTGCGCCGCCCGTGCGCAGTGCGGCGCGACCTGCACTAGTAATGGCGCGCCCTGCAGCAGCGAGTGCGGCGGCGTTCTCGGCGCGCATCTCAATGCCGAGCTGTGAAGCATCAATGAGTGCATAGAAGGCACCGCCGTACCCAACGTCGACCGTGAGTGAGCCGTAGCCCGGAACGTCGATGGCAACGTCGAGCGCGGCGGCGAACGACGGCACATTTTCGAAGGTCACCTCGTGCACGCGCGGTGTGCGCCCAGATGCGTGTGCGGCGGCAAGCTCGTTCTCGCGCACATGTGCAACGGCACGCACCAAACCGCACGGCGCGTCGATGCCGATCGGCGTCGCTACACCGGTTGCGGGGATTGCGCCGCTCTCGACGAGCGCCGTAGCGAGCGCAATGGTGCCGTGGCCGCACATGGTCGAGTAGCCCTCGTTGTGCATGAAGAGCACGCCGACCTGCGCCTCATCGTGATCGGGCGGCACGAGAATGCCGCCGTACATGTCGGCGTGACCGCGCGGCTCCCACATCAACATCTTGCGCAGATGATCGTGCTGTTGCAGCGCAGATCGACGTCGCTCCAGAATGTTTGTGCCGGCTAGCTCTGGGTAGCCGCGCACGATGATGCGGAAGGGTTCGCCTGCCGTGTGATAGTCGAGCACCTCAATAGCAGCACCCGCTGCCGCGGGTGGTGCGTCGACGCGAAGGTGCGGCACAGGTCGACTCATCGCGCGAGCAGCGTTCCCACGTTCTGCTTCTCAGCAAGATCTAGGAGCAGTTCGGCATAGGCCAAGTCGCAGGCGGAAATTCCTAGGTGGTTCACCAGCGTGGTTACACGGCCTGCACTCTCAATACGCGTGTCGCCGATCTGGGCGTCGGCGGCGGGCCAGCCGCTCAACTTTGGCGTGCGTCGCGTGTCGTCGTACTGCGCGGCGCTATCGGTGATCACGCGAATCGGCCCACGTGCGCTGAGTGCGGCAATCACGCCGGCGCTGATCGTTGCGGCGTAATCAATCACGAGCAGCGTTGCGCCCGGTTCGATCAGCTTCACGTCGATCGGTCGCGGTGGCGTATCAAATGCTGCTGCGGTAACGATGATGTCGGCGCCACGGATGGCGTCATTCACCGACTCAGCGACGCGATCACCAGGGCGTAGTGGTAGCTCGCTCGCCGCGCGGCGCGAATAGAAGGCAACGGTGATGGCGGGGTGGAGCGCGGCGAGCACGGCGCGGTGCGTGGCAGCTTGGAGTCCGCCACCAATGATCGCCCCCTTATAGGGAGCACCCTCTGCCGAGGCGGCCGTGCTTGGTGGAGCAATGCGTAGACCAGCCCCCGAGACGGCGGCGGTTCGTGCTGCGGTCAGCTCGCCCGCAGCAACGATGCCGCGGAGGCCGCCCGCCTTCGGGCGTTCGACCAGCACCACCCCGCCGATTCCGGCGGCGCCTCCGCCGCTGATCCACTTCGCCCCTGCGACCCGACCCGAACCTAGTTCAATGGCGGCGGGCATCGCATGGGCGAATGGTGCGCCAGCTCCCAGGTTGAGTGGGACCTTCGGCGGCTGATGCGCGGTGCCAGTGGCTACGGCGCGGAGTGCACCTTCAACGAGCCCGATCTGCACCTCTATAGAGGGGAGCAGCGCGAGCACATCAGCTTCGGTGAGGTAACGAATCGGCGTTGCAGACATGAGCGGCAGTGTATCCCCCAGTGCTACGCTTTAACCATGAAGTCCCGTCGCCGCACCCTCCGCCCAATGGTCATCGTCGTGGCGCTCCTTGCCGCGCTGCTCGCACCCGCGGGCGCCTCGGCCACCGGAGCGAAGCAGGTCGCGCTGACCTTTGATGACGGTGACAGCGAGCTACACATTCGACAAGTACTCGCCATCGCTGTGGCCACGCAGACGCCGATCACCTTCTTCCCGACCGGTCGATCACTCCGCAAGTTCCCGAATCTATGGAAAGCGATCGGCGAGGCGGGGATCCCGATCGCGGATCACACCGTGACCCACGCCAGCCTCACCAAGGGATTCGCGGCTAAGGGTCGCGTTGGTGTGACCTCTGAACTTGGTGGCTGGCTCACGATTGCAAAAGAGAAGAAGATTCCTTATGTGAAGTACTGGCGCCCACCAGGAGGCGCGTGGAATAACTCGGTGCGCAGCATTGCGCAGTCGCTCGGTCTCACGCTATCGATGTGGACGAACACCTTCGCCGACACGGCGCAGATCTGCAAGAACGGGAAGGCGTACAGCCGCACCATCCGCTCATTCGAGAACGCGACACTCTCAGGGGGCGCCGGATCAGACTGGTGGAGCAAGACGGCCGGAGGCACCAAGGTTGTAGTGCTCGGTCACGTAAATCCGTACACGGCACAAACCGCCAAGCTGCTCGCGGCAGTTATCACGAACTACGCCGGTCGCGGCTATCAGTTCGTGACCATTCCCGAGATGGAGACGGGCAGACCGAACAGCATCGACTGGGTC
>CAIJIA010000185.1 GCA_903820655.1 uncultured Chloroflexota bacterium | reverse complement strand
GAGACGCGCACCATCGACGTGAATCGGAATACCGTGCGGCTTCAGCGCGGCGCGGAGCTCGCGCATGTAGGCGGGCGTAATCGGTCGGCTAAAGGTGTGGGCGTGGCAGTTCTCGACGATGACGAGTGAGGTGATGGCGCTATGTGGGTCAGAGGCATCTTGAATCGCCTCCAACACATCGGTGATTGGCATCTCTCCGTTGGAGTTCTCGCGGACCACGCGAAGTCCAGCGCCGGCGACCACGGCGTAGTTGGCCGCCTCGTCGTTGGGGATGTGCCCTTCGGCAGGGGTGATGATCTCGCCGCCGCGTGGCACGTGAGCCATGACCGAAACAAGATTCCCCATGGTCCCCGAGGCAACGAAGAGACCCGCTTCTTTGCCGAGCAAGGTGGCCGCCCGCTCCTCGAGGGCGATAACGGTCGGATCGTCCTCAAAGACGTCGTCGCCGACCTCCGCCTCGGCCATGGCACGGCGCATCTCAGGGGTTGGGTGGGTCACCGTGTCGGAGCGCAGATCGATACGGCCGGCCCCGCCGCCTCGTGATGCTGCGTCCGATCCGTATCCCATAGTCGGATCCTACCCCCTCTGGTAGGCTTCGCAGTCCTGTCGCGGACCCGTGGTGTAGCGGCCCAACATGCCAGCCTGTCACGCTGGAGATCGCCGGTTCGAATCCGGTCGGGTCCGCCAGGAAACCTGATCCCCCCTCAAGTAATCGCCTCTCGCCTACGATTGCGACATGCCTCGTGAGATCTCCGTTACCGATGGTTTCCCGCCCAGCGAGCGGACGCGTGTGCGGCGCCTCCCTGAGCGTGGGCATTACGAGCGAGCCGACATCTACCCCGTCGTCGACGCCGCCCTCACCTGCACGGTTGCCTACCTCCTCGATGGCCGCCCCCACGCCACCGCAACGGCACACTGGCGCGACGGCGACCGTCTCTACTGGCACGGCTCAGCGGCCAGCCGTTTCTTGAAGTCGGTCGTAGGGACCGAGGTGTCCGTATCGATTCACCTGACCGACGGCATCGTGTTGGCCCGGAGCGGGTTCGACAGCTCCTTCAACTATCGCTCGGCAACGCTTTTTGGAATCTGCGAAGAGATCACCGGCGAAGAGAAGGCGGTGCAACTTGATGCCTTCGTCGACAAGCTCGTGCCTGGGCGTACTGCAGATCTGCGCGCATCTACCGAGCAAGAGCTAAAAGCCACAACGCTTCTTGGCATGACCATCACCGAAGCATCCGGAAAAATCCGCTCTGGTGGCGTGCATGACAATCCCGACGATAGCCAAGAGAGGGTGTGGGCGGGTGTACTCGGTGTTGAAACACGATTCACCGAGCTGACACCAGATGACGAAACTCCCGTGCTTGTTGAGGCGGCGGAGAACGTACGGCGGCTCCTTGGCAAAGTGATTTAACTATGAGCATGTCCGCCACAAAAAACCAGCGCTCTATGCTCGTGACCGGCGGGCTTGGTTTTATTGGCAGCGCATTTGCAAAGCGTGCTGCGGGCGCTGGTAACCGTGTTGTTGTACTTGATGCAATGACGTACGCCGCAGATCTAACGTCGCTTGAGGGGCGAAACGATATTGAAGTCGTTCGTGGAAACATTACGGATACAGCGCTCGTGGCGCGCCTGCTGCAGGAGCACCAGATTGACACCGTCGTGAACTTTGCT
>CAIJIA010000184.1 GCA_903820655.1 uncultured Chloroflexota bacterium | reverse complement strand
GCCCGTCTTGATCTGTCCCGCGTTCGTTGCCACGGCGAGGTCAGCGATGGTGGTGTCTTCGGTCTCGCCAGACCGGTGGCTCAAGATGCTCGCCCAGCCGGCGCCGCGCGCCAGGGTGATCGCATCAAGGGTCTCGGTCAGGGTGCCAATCTGGTTCGGCTTCACCAGCAGCGCGTTAGCGGCGCCCGCATCAATGGCGCGCTCAATACGGTGGGTGTTTGTCACGAGTAGATCGTCGCCCACAATCTGCACCTTGCCACCGATGCGCGCGGTCAGCGCCTCCCAGCCGCTCCAGTCATCTTCGGCGAGGCCATCTTCGATGCTGATGATTGGATACTTCGACGCCCAGCTCGCCCAGAGATCCACGAGTGCACCGCTCTCGAGGGTGCGCCCCTCGCGCTCAAGCTTGTAATGACCGTTCGGCTGCAGCAACTCGGTTGCGGCGGCATCAATTGCGATCGCGATCTCTTCGCCTGGGCGATAGCCGGCCGCCTCAATCGCTGTCATCAGTGCATCGAGTGCCGCCTCATTCGATGGGAGGCTCGGCGCAAATCCACCCTCATCGCCCTGGCCTGTTGCAAGGCCGCGATCGTGCAGGTTCTTGCGGAGCGCCGCGAAGACCTCGGCGCCTGCGCGTAGTGCCTCGCGATAGGTGGCGGCGCCCACTGGAACCACCATGAACTCCTGGAAGTCGGTGGAGTGTTCGGCATGCTTGCCGCCGTTCAGAATGTTGAGCAGCGGCACCGGGAGCTTCACTGCTGCATCGCCGCCGAGTTCGTACCAGAGCTCGTGACCGTGCAGCGCGGCACGCGCATGGGCGGCAGCGAGCGAGACACCAAGGATGGCGTTCGCACCGAGTCGACCCTTGGCCGGTGTGCCGTCGAGGGCGATGAGTGCCGCATCGAGCGCGCGCTGGTCGATGACAGAGGTGTCGCTCATCGCCTGCGCGATCTCGCCGTTCACGGCGGCGACGGCGCCGAGGACCCCCTTGCCGCCGAATCGACCCTTGTCGCCATCGCGAAGTTCAACGGCTTCGTGTGCTCCAGTAGAGGCGCCTGACGGAACAGCGGCGCGGCCACGCGCTCCACCAGTAAGCGTTACGTCCACCTCAACGGTCGGATTACCGCGCGAGTCGAGAATCTCGCGCGCGTGGATCGCGGCGATGCGGTCGCTCATGCCAGGGTGTCGCTCTCGTCGTCCTCGTCATCCAGCGCGGACGGCTTGATGATCGGCTTGGGCTTCGCTGGTGCGCGCTTGGCTGCCGCCTTGCCCCCTGGCTTTACAGGCGAGACGTAGACGATTGGGAGCGTCTCGTACGGCGAGCCGGCGGTTGGGACTACGGCGAGGCCTGGTAGGTCGCGCCCCTCAAGGAACTCGAGGGAGGCGCCACCACCGGTGGAGAGGTGCGTCATCTTCTCGGCGACGCCGAGCTGTCGGAGGGCGGCGATGCTGTCCCCGCCGCCAACGACCACGGTTGCGCCGGCATCTGCCTTCTCGGCGGCAACTTTGGCAAGCTCGCGGGTGGCCACGGCAAACGATGGGATCTCGAAGACGCCGAGTGGTCCGTTCCACAAGATGGTCTTGATCGGCACGAGCGCCTCACGAATTGCGGTGATAGAAGAAGGCCCTAGGTCAACCATGTGCCAGCTCGCTGGGAGCTTGTCGGTGGAGACCACCTTGAACTCGGTGCCGCGCGTGACCTCTTTAGCCACCACGCCATCGACCGGCAGCAGCACGCGTACGCCACGGTCCTGCGCCAGCTTTAAGATGCGTCGCGCATCGTCGACCATCTTCGACTCGTAGAGGCTCTTGCCAACACTGCGACCCGAGGCCACAAGGAAGGTGTTT
>CAIJIA010000183.1 GCA_903820655.1 uncultured Chloroflexota bacterium | reverse complement strand
TCCACGAGGGAGTTCCATGAGCCGCAACTGCGGCAGGGATTCTCGAGAGCGGGCGCCTCAAAGGCGCAGGTTTGACAGAGCCAGACGCTCTTACTCTTCGCCATTCGGCGGAGGCGCTAGTCGACTGCGCCGACCGGCTCAGCCGGCACAGCGGCGGACGAAGCTACCCCCTCTTCGCGAATCATGATCGTGATCGCTTCGTCAATGAGATCGACAACGTATGAAGCGCCGATCGGGTCCTCGCCCTTCAGCAGCCGCTCCGCAAGCGGGTCCTCAATGAGCGTCTGGATGGTGCGGCGCAGCGGGCGAGCGCCATATGAGACGTCGTATCCGACCTTGATGAGGTGATCCTTCGCCGCGTCGGTGATGAGAAGGTCGTGACCCTGCGTGCGCAGTTGCGCCACGACACGCTTTACGAGCAGGTCGACGATGCGACGCATCTCTTCCTGGTTGAGCGGCCGGAAGACGATGCGCGAGTCGACACGATTGAGGAACTCTGGGCGGAACGCCTTCTTCAACTCCTCATCAACCTTCTCGCTGATCAGTGTGTACTCGTCAGCAGCACGGGCCGCCTCGCCCTCGCCGCGCGAGCGGAAGCCGAGTGACGACGGAGTCTGAATCTGTCGAGCACCGAGGTTCGAGGTCATGATCAAGATGACGTTGCGGAAGTCGACGCGGCGGCCCTTTGCGTCGGTGAGCTGGCCGTCTTCCAGGATCTGCAGCAAGATGTTGAAGACTTCACTGTGCGCCTTTTCAATCTCATCAAGAAGTACGACGGAGTATGGACGTCGCCGAATTGCCTCGGTGAGCTGCCCACCATCGTCAAAGCCCACGTAGCCCGGAGGTGCGCCAACGAGTCGGCTGGTGTTGTGGCGCTCCATGAATTCGCTCATGTCGATCTTGACCAGCGCATCTTCGGTACCGAACATGAATTCGGCGAGCGCCTTCGCAAGCTCGGTCTTGCCCACGCCGGTTGGCCCGAGGAAGAGGAAGCTGCCAATTGGACGCTTCGGATCTTTCAAGCCTGCACGTGCGCGTCGCACAGCACGGCTCAACGTAGAAATCGCCTGCTCCTGCCCAACAACACGGGCGCTCAGCGTTTCTTCCATCTTGAGGAGTCGCGCCGTTTCTGCCTCGGCCAAACGCATTACAGGGATGCCGGTCCACATGGAGACGACGGCGGCGACCTCCTCTTCGGTCACGACTGGGCGCGTATCTTCGCGCGACTCAGGTGCTGCAGGCGCGGGAAGGGCGATGGGTGCTTCGATTGCCGCGATCGTGGCGGCAGCAGGCGCTGTTGAACCTGGCGCTGGTGGAAGGTTCAGGCTTAGGCGCCAGGCGCGGTCAAGCTCTTCAATGCGGCTCTTCAGACCTTCGCCCTGGTTGCGCAGTGAGAGGGCGCGATCAAAGGCGCCGGCCGCCTCCGCGTCGCGCTGATCGCGCTCAACGGCGTCGGCCTCGCGGCGAGCGGAGCGCAGGTCGGCAGGTGGCGACGAGTGTCGCAACATCACGCGGCTCGAGGCTTCGTCAATCACATCAATCGCCTTATCTGGAAGCTGTCGATCGCTGATGTAGCGAACGGAGAGCTCCACCGCCGAGGCGAGCGCCTCGTCAGAGATACGAACCTTATGGTGCGCCTCGTAGCGCGGGCGTAGTCCCTTCAGAATCTCAATCGTCTCATCAGCAGAAGGCTCGGCCACCAACACCTGCGCGAAGCGGCGCTCAAGCGCTGGGTCTTTCTCAATATGCTTGCGATACTCGTCGAGCGTTGTTGCACCGATGCACTGGATCTCGCCGCGAGCGAGTGGCGGCTTCAGAATGTTTGCTGCATCGATTGCGCCTTCAGCGGCGCCTGCGCCGACGAGCGTGTGCAGCTCATCAACAAAGAGGATCGCGTCCCGCGAAGCGCGCAACTCTTCGAGCACCTTCTTCAGTCGCTCCTCAAACTCGCCGCGGTACTTTGTGCCGGCAACGAGAGAGCCCATATCAAGGGTGACAACGCGCTTGTCGAGCAGCGGTGCAGGGACGTCGCCCTTCACGATGCGCTGAGCGAGCCCCTCGGCGATCGCCGTCTTGCCGACGCCCGGTTCGCCAATGAGTGCTGGGTTGTTCTTGGTGCGGCGCGCCAGCACCTGAATGACACGCTCAATTTCGCGCTCACGGCCAATGACCGGATCGAGGCGACCAGCGCGGGCCGCTTCAGTGAGATCGATGCCAAGGGCATCGAGGGTTGGAGTCTTTGAGCCGCTGCGGCGCTCGGTTGGTTGGGCGGTCGGCGTCGACGACTGGCTGAGCACGCGCACCACCTCGTGGCGTACCTTCTCGAGGCTGACGCCGAGGGATTCGAGCACGCCAGAGGCGATTCCGCCCTCTTCGCGCACGAGGCCGAGGAGGAGGTGCTCAGTGCCGATGTAGTTATGGCCGAGCCGACGAGCTTCGTCGATGGCGAGCTCGATCACCTTCTTAGCGCGCGGCGTGAGGCCGATCTCACCAACGACGGGGCGCTCGCCACGTCCGATGATGAACTCCACCGCCTGGCGAACCTTGGCCAGCTCGACGTTGAGGTTTTCGAGGACCTTTGCTGCAACCCCCTCGCCCTCGCGGACAAGGCCGAGCAGCAGGTGCTCAGTGCCGATGTAGTTGTGGTTGAAGCGCTGCGCCTCATCTTGGGCGAGCGTCAGCACCTTGCGGGCGCGATCCGTGAAGCGATCGAAGCGGTCAGCCGTGGCCATGCGCTCCTCCGATCCCCGCTCCCAGGCGTAGGTCGCCAGGCAGTTGTGCGGAGAGGAAGTCTACCACTCCGATTGGGCGCTTCACGAGGGGGCTCAACGCCCCCGCGGGACTACGCCTGATCGGCAGGGGCCTCTGGGGCGACGTCGGCGAGGGCCTCTTCAATGGCCTCCGTCGCACTCTCGCCGTCATCGGCCTTCTTTGGGGCACGCTTCTTCTTCGTCTCGCCGTCGCTTCCGGCAGCGTCGTCGGCCGTCTCGGCGATCTTCTCGCGAATGCCGGCAAAGGCTGCCGCGAGCGTGGTGTCGATACCACCCTCTGGCTCCTGCACCGCGTCATCCATAGAGAAGCTTCGCTCCGGTCGAGCTCGACGCGTCTCGCGCTTCGGTTCGGCGGCTGGCGTTTCTCGCACTGGCGTCTCTTCGGCCTGCTTGAGGCTGAGGCCGAGGCGGTGACGCTCTGAGTCAAGGCTGATCACCTTAAGCTTCAGGGTCTGCTCGTCCTTCACCACGTCGCCCGGATGGGTGACGCGATTGTGCGAGAGCTCGCTGATGTGGATGAGTCCCTCGAGTCCGTCGCGCACGCGCACGAAGGCACCGAAGTTCACCAACTTGGTAATGGTGCCCTCAACGAAATCGCCAATCTTGATGTCGGCGATTGCGGCGTTCCATGGGTCTGGCTGCAACTTGCGGATCGAAAGGCTAATACGCCCACGCTCCGTGTTGATGTCGATGACTTCGGCGTCAACCGAGTCACCAACGTTGTAGCCGGCCTCTGGGTTGGCGACCTTCGACCAGCTGATCTCACTCTTGTGAATGAGGCCGTCAATGCCGCCGAGGTCAACGAAGAGTCCGAATGGCGCAATCGAGCGCACCACACCGGCAACACGCTGACCAACCGAAAGGGTGCTGAAGAGTTCGTCGCGCTTCCC
>CAIJIA010000182.1 GCA_903820655.1 uncultured Chloroflexota bacterium | reverse complement strand
TGTCGGTGATGAGCGTATTGAGGTCGGGGAAGTTCGCGTCCGCGGCGGCGTCGCCGTAGGCCCAGGTGAGGCTGTCGGTGGTGTTGACGTTGTACTCATCGACGAGGGTGATCTCGTAATTGATTGCGGTCCACGTCGCAGTCAATTCAGCCGAATGTTCAGGGGTATAGGTCTCCCCACCCGCGCCAATGAGCGAGTCGTCTTCGAACCAGCCATCAAAGGTGTAGCCAGCGCGTGTTGGCGACGGCAGAGTAATTGATTCGCCCTGGACGATCGTTTCAGGGGCGAGGCCGGCAACCGCGTTGCCCGCATATGAGACAACATACAGGCCGATAACATCGAAGCTGACTTCGGATGTTGCCTCGTAGAACCGATCGTCCTCTGCAACGGTCGCCGTGATTGTGCAGACGCCTGAATTGTGCAACTGCACGCGACCGCTCTCCACTGTACAGACATCCTCGTCGCTCACTTCGAAGGTGACAGGCGCCGTACTTTCGTTGCCATCGAGTTGGACAGGAAGGCTGACAACATCGGACCGTACCGGCCCGAGCAGGCGCGATCCATCAACGGTCAGGGAGACCAGCTGTTCGATCTTGCTCACCGCGAAGGCGACCATTGACTCCTCAGCTGCGTTATAGCGATCGCTGCCTTCCTGGTTCGCCGTGATCTCACAGTCACCGCTGGTGTGCAGGGTGACGACCCCGGCCTGGGAGACGGTGCAGACATCTTCGGAATTCGAAGCGAGGAGGACCGGCAGGCCACTCTCCGCTGAAACGGTGAGCGTGAGGGCAGGATCCCCAAGAGTCTGATCGTCTGGCTGAGCGAAGGTGATGACCTGCTCGATCTTGTTGACCGTGAAGGTGTTGACGACCTCTTCGGCCGGGGCGAAGGTGTCATCACCCTCCTGGTTGGCAGCGATTTCGCAGTCGCCGGCGGCGAGGAGAGTGACCTCGCCATCTTCCGAAACGGTGCAGATGTCTGCGGTGTTGGAGGTGAAGGTGATCGCCAGCTCACTGTCGGACGCGGCCGAGAGAGCGAGGGAACTGGTTGCGAGGGTCTGCTCCTCTGGCTGGTTGAAGGTGATGACCTGCTCGATCTTGTTGACCGTGAAGGTATTGACGACCTCTTCGGCCGGGGCGAAGGTGTCATCACCCTCCTGGTTGGCAGCGATTTCGCAGTCGCCGGCGGCGAGGAGAGTGACCTCGCCATCTTCCGTAACGGTGCAGATGTCTGCGGTGTTGGAGGTGAGCGCCACCGAAAGACCACTGTCGCTTTGTGCAAAGAGAGTCAGGGTAGGGGTTGCGAGGGACTGCTCCTCTGGCTGGTCGAAGGTGATGACCTGCTCGATCTTGTTGACCGTGAAGGTATTGACGACCTCTTCGGCCGGGGCGTAAATCCTATTTCCCGCTTGATTGGACGCGATCTCACAGTCACCAGCGGCGTGAAGGGTGACCGCACCACCCGAGGTGACCGTACAAATATCTTCAGTGTTGGAGGTGAAAACAACATACAGCCCGCTATCCGACGTGGCTGCAAGTAGCACAAACGGCCGCACGAGTGACTGTTCCTCAGGTGGATCGAATGTGATGGACTGGCTTACCCCAACAACAGTGAATACAATTTCAATCTCTTCCGCGGGTGCGAACAGCTTGTTTCCCAACTGGTTTGCCACAACGACGCAGTCACCCACGGCGAGCAGTGTGATTAGAGTGCCCGTGCGCGCTGTGGTGCACACCGATGGGGTGTTTGAAGTCAACGTTACCGCGAGACCGCTGTCTGAGGCGACATCGAGGCTCACATAGCCGGCATCGATCCGCTGCTCACCTGGATCCTCTGCGGTGATCTCTTGGTAGACCTTTGTGACATCGAATGAAACGGTTACCTCTTCAGCCGCCGCGTAAATGCGGTTACCGGCCTGGCGAGCCACGATCTCGCAAGATCCGTCACTGCGCAGTGTGACGACTGTGCCACGAACCGTGCAGACTGCCGTGGTGTTTGAGGCAAATTTAACGACGAGATCGCTGTCCGCAGACGCATCCAATTGCAGATAGGGCTCAGCAAGAGTTTGCTCATCGATCTGTTCGAACGTGATCAACTGCTCGACCTGGGTCACATCAAACGAGATGACGACGTCCTCGGCGGGCGAATACTTCGCATTACCGGCTTGGCTCGCGGTGAGCTCACAAGTGCCAGGGCCGCGAATGGTTACGATCGGTGATGATCCAGAGGTCGTGCAGACGGCTCGATCGCTTGAGGTCAGTTTGACCGGAAGATTGCTGTCACTTGAAACATCGAGCGACAAAATCGTCGTTTCCATCGTTTGGCCGTCGGGCTGCTCAACGGAGATCATCTGTTCAACCTTGTTGACTGCAAACGTGACGACGACGTCCTCTGCTGGGCTGTATACGTTGTTGCCGCCCTGGCGCGCAGTGATTTCGCAATCACCGGCACTCTTCAGCACGATGAATCCGCCTCGAACGATACAGACACTCTTCGTGTTAGACGCATACGACACGTTTAGGCCGCTATCGCTGAACGCCTCTAGGGAGACGAGCAGATCTTCAAGAGATTGATCGTCGATTTGGTCAAATGTGATGGCCTGCGGAATTCGGATTTTCAGAATCTTGGAGATTGGTGTAGCTGCCGCATAGCGTGCGTCGCCTGCTTGGCGCGCCGTAATGCTGCAGTTCCCTGGGCCAACAAGCGTTAGATCGGCGCCACTGAGCGTGCAGACCGTGGCTGGGCTTGCGACAAAGGTGACAGCGAGAGGGCTGTTCGTGGTTGCTTCGAGGGTAATAGGGCCGTCTTCGGGAGCCACAGGGGCGGTGAGGTCTTGATCCCAGGTAATCACCTGGGCCTTGAGCGCGATCGTAAACGAGCGCGACACCTTCGCGGCTGCAACGACCGTTGCGCTACCTACCTGCGATGCCTCAATGGTGCAGGTTCCCGCGGCAAGTACGGTAATGGTACTGCTCGCCACTGTACATACACTGGCAGTCGAAGAGGCGAATGAAACCGCCAGTCCAGCCGACGACGATGCGGAGATTACTGGCGACGCATCGCCAAACGTCATTGTCGACTTGCTGAGTGTAAACATGATTGTTTGGCCGGTCTTTACTGCAAACGTTTGAGTGACCGGGGTCGCAGGCTTGAATTTGGCGGCAACGCCAGCCTGCGACGCGGTGATAGAACATACGCCGACAGTTTTGATGGTGACGAGGCCTGTTGGCGTTACGGTACAAACTGCCGCTGAGTTGCTCGCAAATGAGACAGCCAACTTGCTTGAAGCTGTTGCAACGAGCTGATACGGCGCTACGCCAATCGCAACGTCCGCTGGCTTATTGAATGTGATGGTTTGCGCAGCTGCTGCCTTCGGTGTTGGAATTTTCACCGGAACGGTATTTGGTGCAGTGATCGTTGACGCCGTCGACGTTGGTGCGTTGGTGAAAGCGGAAACACCAAGTACTTCCGTCACTGGAATCAGCAAGAAGATCGCAACAAAAATAAGCGTGCGGATGGCTCGAGGCGGTTGCGATGAATGGCGGTTCACAAGCGCAGATTCGGTGATCAAAAGAGGGTTGTCAACTACTTTTGAAGAGAATTTACCAAAAGTTAACATGCGAATATTGATCAGCCGTATCTTTGATTACCGTTGCATTAACAGCACGCGTGAAAACGCAGAATTGCCGCAGCCTACCCGCCAGTGAGCTGCGGCGACTCGTTGTTATTGGGCGGTCAGCGATTAGTCGTCTTCGCCATCCTCGCCATCGTCGCCGCCTTCATCTTCCCCGTCGTCATCCATATCACCGGTGCCACCACCTGGTGGAGGTGGGATCACGACTGGGCCAGAGGTTGGGATTGGGTTGAGTGCAGGCGCGTCGGTCGGAGCCGGCGTCGCATCAATGGCTGGAGCCGTATCAACGTCGGCATCCGCCGTTGCGTCGACGTCTGCGTTGATCGCTGGGTCGGTTGTGGCGTCAGGCGATGGATCGGCTACCACTGCGGCATCCGTACCGCCGAGCGGTGGCAGGATCCCGGCCTGGCTCGCAAACGCCCCGCCAATCGAGAGGCCAAATCCGGCGGCCAACACGAAGGCAACGATCGTCGAAGCTGGGTGGCGTCGGCTGGTAATCGCCTGCGGTGCGTACTCGGGGCGCCATGGCTCCATTGGTGCCAACTCTTGGCCCTCAATCGGTCGATTGTTCTTTGCCATGACTGTGCTCCTTTCGTTCGCCGCGGCTAGTGCCTCGGTCGCCTATGTCCATCTTCCGCCACCCCCACGCGAGCGTCCTGTGTACCCACACAGGAAGAGGTGAGAAGTCCCTAATAAATCTCCTTAGATCGAGCGGGTGCGGAAGCCTTCGGTGGCGGTCAGCACCCCCTCGGTGTCCATGGCGAGGGCGCCGTAGCCGGGCTCCGCATCAACCCGCCGCATGCCTGCTCGCCCCTCGAGGAAGCAGATCGTGGCCAGGGCATCCACCCGGGCAATATCGGGGCCCACCACGGTAAAGCTGAGCCATGGCCCTACCGCTGCCTCACCACTGGAAGCGTCGCGCAGGTGCCCCGGTCGCTCCGACATACCGCTCGTAGCGATGGCCGCGTTGCGGAGGGCCACTCGCGCCACGAGGATCGTGTTGCGGCGAGGGTCCACCACACCAACACTCCATCCAATACCCGCTGGCCCGCCACCTGCAGCGGTGATGTCACCACCGATGCCGAGCGAGAAGTTGTCGACACCGTGGTCGCGCAAGATGGCCCCCGCCACGCCGATCGCCCAGCCCTTCACGTAGCCGGCGGGCTCCAGGCCACCATCGCGACCAGCATGCCAGGCGTCGAAGATGCCGCCGCTCTCCTCATAGAGGGCGTCGCAGATCTCCAAGATCTCTTGGGTCTCAGCGTGCGCATCCGCTCGCGCCAGAAGGCCATCGCGAATACGGCAGATCTCGGAGTTTGGTCGGTACGTAGAGAAGCGCTCCTCGATCTCATTCAGCCGCGTGAACGTTGCCTCAACCGCGGCCGATGGAAGTGGTCCCACAACGGCGAGTGACGCCGCTGACCCAAAGACCTTCCGAACAACTCGGGTGACCGCCTCGTCGTGTGTGCCGCTCAATAGGTCGCCTTATCGATGGCCGCCTGGAGCGAATTGGCATATCCCCACCACGAGTACGAGGCGCCAGAGCAGGCCGTGGGTTGTTTTGCCAAGAAGTCACTCCCCGTTGAGCTCCCTGCGCTGAGGTCGATCGCTGCGCTGTTAAACACCGCTTCGGTGCATGCTGACTTGCGGTACCCAATCGCCCAGCGCCCACTCTGCGACACCGAGGCATCGGTGACCTTGCCACCACTAATCGTGACCGTCACCTTAATCGTGCCGTAGTTGTAGTTGAAGTTGCTCCCCGCAAATGTTCCGTTATGCAGCGTGGCCGCCGCGCTTGCGGTCGGCTTCGGGGTAGCTGTTGGCTTTGGGGTCGCGGTCGGCTTTGGGGTTGCACTCGCACCTGGTGCCAGCGATGGGTCTGGGGTAGCACTGGGCGTTGGGGTTGGATCAACGGTTGGGCTCACCATCGGATCAGGTGTCACCGAAGGATCCGGTGAGATCCCGCCAATTCCCGCCTGGGCTGGTGGCACGTAACCAATGATCAGGCGCAGCCCTGCAATCGTAAAGATGAGTGAGATCAATCCTCGTCGTGGCATATGTGTGCTCCTCTCCGCCCTACTGGGCTACCAACTAAATCGCTCAAGGTGGATTTGGTGATGTGGAACGCCAATGTCGCGCAGGCTCTTCTCAACGGTGGCCATCATGCGTGGTGAGCCACAGAGGTAAATGTCACGCTCGCGCACATCGGGGTACGCAGCCCAGAGACCACCTGGGGAGAGCGGGTCGTCGTTGAAGGCGAACTGGTCGCGGCTTCCGGTCAAAAAATCGATCTTCGCGCCGCGTACTTCAGCGATGCGGGTCAGCTCCTTCTTGAAGACGACCGAGGCGTTGGATGGCGCGCGATACAGGAGCGCCATGTCGCCCCGGCGCACAGGGAGCACCTCAAAGAGTGCGCGCAGCGGCGTGATACCGATGCCGCCCGCAACCAGGAGCACCTTCTCTCGGGTGCGCACCGCACCGGTGAGGATGCCGTATGGCCCTTCCAGGAAGACGCGCGTTCCAGGCTTGATGCGCTGCAGGTCGCGAGAACGGTCGCCAAGTGCCTCAATGGTGAAGCGCAGGTGGATGCCGTCGGGGCCCGCGGAGAGCGAGTACGGATTTGAGCGCCACCAGCCCTTCGCGTTGAGAACGCGAATGCCGAACCACTGGCCCGCTCGCACCGGGAGTTTCTCCATGGCGTTCCCCGTGATCCAGAGCGAGGCGACGCCGTCGCGCTCAATGACCACCTTGTCGATGTAGAAACGGTGGCGCAGGTTGCGCAGGATTGGCTCAAGGAATCGGAAGGTGATGAGCGGCACGAACGCAATGGCATACAGGCCGATCCAGCTGGCGCGGGCAAGGCTGTCATCAATGAAGTCGGTGCCGAGTGTGAGCTGATGCAAGAAGCCGAGCGCCATCGCAATGTAGGCGTAGAGGTGAATGCCATACCAGGTCTCGTATGCCATGCGCGCACGTGCGGCGCGAATGGAGACGACCGCAACCAGAATCATCAGCGCGAGCCCAATGGTGCCACCGAGTCCACCAGATTCGAGAATCGTGAACGTGTAGATCTGATTCCAGACCTCACCGATCGTCGGAATCTTGGTGGTCTCCGAGTAGCCGATCGTTGACGCGATGGCGTGTGCGCCAATGAACCAGACGCTGGCAAACCCGGCCAAGCGATGGAGCCGCGATGCTTCGTCGCTGCCGACGACCTGGTCAATGAATGGCGCGCGTGACATCAGCAGGATTCCGACCAGCGCGAGGTAGGTGCCATAGAGCGCCGTCAGTTGGCCGATGGCGGTGAGGGCATTCAGTGGGCTATCGAATCGATCGAGTCCGCCGTGTCGCACCCACATTGCGGCAATGACCAGCGCGATGCCGAGCACCCCCCAGTTGAGGTCGCCGGGCGAGATTGACCAGCGCCGGGGTAGCGGCGGACTGGTTGGTGCCAACTGGCGCGCGCTATCGGTTCGACTGGCGGTCGTCATACGGTTCATCGTCGCTGGGCAAGGGATCTGCCGTCCTGTACTCGCTCAAAACCTTCGCCTCACCGCGTGAGAAGGTTCAAATCTTTGAGGTCCACGCCAGCGTGAGCGGCACCACCAGGCGCTCCCCCGCCTTCAAGTGGATCGCACCACCTCGGTGGAAGGCGTCGGGCGGACCGGCTTGTGGCTCCACACAGAGGGCGTCATCTGGGTCGTACACCATCCAATGTGTCACGGCGGGGCCGGCCGTCAGGGTAAGGGTGAGGTCGTTGCCCCAGGTGATCTGCGGCGGGGCGGTGACGCCGACAAACGGGTCGTCCCACGTTGCACCAGTTCCTGGCGCCGCCACGCCGCCATCGACGGCAGGCTGCACCGTATCAACGAGGTGCAGGCCAGACATCGCTGCGTCGCGCGCCAACACGCCCGTCGGCGCGAACGAGAGCACACCTTCAGCGCCAACTTCGCTGCGCAGATTCGCGTCGAGCACGAAGCGACGGAAGCAGGGGTGCCACCCCGCCGTCACGAGCTGTTCTACTTCAGCAGTAATGGTGAGGGTGATCGTTAGAGCACCTGCGGCGGCGTTGCCGCTGAGTTCGGCAGCAACGGAGGCGCGCGCGTTGAGCGGCCAACCAGCAGCGCGATCAAGCGGCGCGTACATCACCGCCGATCTGCCGTCGCCAGCAACGCTCTGCTCATTTGCAGCGCTCTGGTAGAGACGGCCGTGAAAGGCGTGATCGCCCCAGGTCGGTGGGAACTGGTGTGTGGTGCCCGCAAGATCGGCGAAGGTGGCGTTCGCCATGCGCCCGGCCCACGGCGCCATCGGGAAGATTCCCCAGGTTGAAGGGTGACCGTTCTCGCGGACGAGCAGTTCGCGACCGGCTACCACCAAGCTGCCAACGCGAAGGCCAGCGTCGGGCAACAGAGTCACCGACACGCCATCAACACCAAGCGTGATGGCCGTTGCCTGCAGATAGTCAGGAATCTGCGGATGCGCCTCTGGCGTTGATGCCGGGGCAAGATGCGGATGCCGAGCGCTGCGAATCATCGAGTGACGCCGATCGGTGCCATAACGCCCCCTCCAATGCGCAGTAGGTCGGCGGGTGAGAGTTCAATCGAGCGACCGCGCTGTCCCGCCGAGACGACGATCGTAGCGTGAGCGCTCGCGCCAGCATCGAGCAGCAGTGGCAGTGATCGCTTGGAGCCGAGTGGGCTCACGCCGCCTGGCACGTAGCCAGTGACGCGGCGCACGCTCTCGGCATCCGCGAGCGCGGCTCGTTTCGCACCCAACGCCGCCGCAACCCCCTTCTCGGAGAGTTCGCCACTGCTTGGCACCACCGCGAGGGCGAACAGGAGTCGGGCATCCTTCGCCCCCTCAATAGCGAGCACCAGCGTCTTATAGAGACGATCGGGTGAAATGCCGAGCGCGGCAGCCGCGGCGTCGCCGTAGGCAATGCGCTCGCCGCGATGCTGATCGACACCACTGAGCGGCTCGAGCTCATATTCGTGCAGCGTGAACGGCACACCGTGCTCGGTAAGAAGTGCGGTCGCCGGGGTGCCAGCTCCCATCGGGGGCTACTCCTTGGCGGTGAGTGGAATGCGCACGATCATGCGCGCACCACCACCAACGGCGGTCTCCGCGGCAATGGTGCCGTTATGAGCGGTAGCAATGGAGCGCGCGATGGCGAGGCCGAGCCCTGCACCTCCATGACTGCGCGGCTGCCCGGCGCCACGATAGAACGGCTCAAAGATGCGCTCGCGCTCGGAGAGCGGTACGCCAGGACCTTCGTCGTCGACCCAGATCGTTGCAAACCCTTCAGCAACGTTCGTCCCAATCGTCACGGATCCCCCCGTCGGCGAGTGCCGAATGGCGTTCTCAACGAGACCAAGCACCAGCTGAATGAGGCGATCGGTGTCGCCCGAGATCGTGAGACGCTTGCGGCCGATGTTCGCGCGCAGGCCAAGTCCGACGCGCTTCATTAGTGGTCCGGCGCGTTCCACCGCCTCTCGCGCAACATCGTCGAGATTGATCGGATGCAGGTCAACCGTCACCATGCGCTCGCCACCCTCGGCACTCGCTTGTCGACTGGAGAGGGTCAGCAGATCGGCGCTCAAACGGCCGAGACGCTCTGACTCAGCGGCGATGCCGTGCAGCAGTTCAAGGCCAGCTGGCTTCACGAGCCCTTCGCGCTCCAAGATTTCGGCGCTCGAAAGAATCACCGAGGCCGGAGTACGCAGCTCATGGGAGGCACTCGCCACCAGGGCGCGCTCTCGTGCGGCGGCGGCGGCGATAGGAGCCAAGGCGCGGCGAGCGATCAGCAGTGCCATGACCAGCGCACCACCGAGTGAGAGGAGGGCAACGAGTACCAGGGAGCCGAACAGGTTCTGCCGCTGGGCATCACGTACATCAAGACGACCCGCCACCTGCACATAGCCGAGGACCTTGCCGTTCGGATCCTGCGGATGCCGGATCGGGGTGGTCACCACGCGGAATTCTGTGCGGCCGATCAACACGGTCTGTGCAGAGGGTCGCGTCGCCGTTGGGTCGATCAGGGTGATGACCGGAAAGTCAACTCCGCCTCCCGCCGATCGCGCAAGGACCGCACCAGTTGCATCAAGCACGGCCCACGGGCCACCAGCACCGAACTCCTCGTCGGTGAGACCGGGCGGAATCGAGGGTGGGGCATCGTCACGATGGGCGCCAGAGACTACAAAGAACGCCACGTTGATCGCAGATGGCGCATGACCACTGTCGTCGTTGTCGTCCTCATCTTCGTCATCGGACCCACCACTCGGCATCGGAATCTCGTCGCTTGGGCGCGGAGAGCGATCCCCCTCTGGGGCTTCCGACTCCTCTGGCTCTTCGGATTCGCCAGGGCTCGCGCTTGGATCAGGTGAATCTCCTGGTCCAGGAGAGACCTGCGGGAGTGGCGGGAGCTCTTCTTGAATCTCCAGAACGATGCGCTCCGCCCGTGCCACAAGGGCGTTGTCGAGACCCGCGTCAAGCGCGCTATTGCCGGCTACCGCCCCACCAACGCCAACCACCGCCACGATCAGTGCTGTTGCACCGAGAATGAAGAGCGACATTTGGCGACGAGTGCGCGCGAGGAGCGCCTCGATCCCCTCACCGCTGAATTCGTCGCGGAGGGGCATGGCTACTTCTCTTTCGGTGCGTCAGCCAAGCGATAGCCCACGCCGCGCACCGTCTTTAGTAGATCACTAAACCCGGCCTCTTCAAACTTCTTGCGCAGGTAGTGCACGTACAGGTCAACGACATTGGAGTAGACATCGGGCTCGGCACCCCACACCTCATCAAGAAGCTGCTGTCGTGTGAGGGCGATGCCACGATTCCGAATCAGGTAGGCAATGAGTGCGTACTCTCGGGCCGAGAGGTCGATGACCTTCTCACCCGCGGTGAGGGCATGACGCCCCTCATCAAGCAGTAAGCCCGGTACCACTTCGCGCTCCGCCTCGCCGCTCGCCGACATCTCGCCGCGGCGGCCAAGGGCGCGCACGCGCGCCAGCAGCTCAGTGGCGGCGAAGGGCTTCGTCAAGTAATCGTCGGCACCGGCATCGAGCCCCTCAACGCGATCGTCAACCGTGCCTAGGGCGGTGAGCATTAACACTGGCGTGGTGTCACCGGCATGGCGGCGGTCGCGCAGAATCGACGAGCCCTCGAGATCGGGAAGCATTCGGTCGAGAATCACCAGGTCCCACGATGCCGACTCCCAGAAGGTGATGCCGTCGGCGCCGGTTGCCGAGAGCTGCACCGTGTGACGCTCGGCGGTGAGGAGTCGCGCAATCAGCGGACCGAGTCGCGCGTCGTCTTCGATGAGGAGAATCTTCATATTCTGATCGTGGCGCGCAACGATGAATCGGTCAAGCGAAATGGTTCTCATCTTTGAGATTTCACATCTGCGTGCGGAGCAGATTGTGAGAGAAGAGATGGTGCGCCCTGAGGGACTCGAACCCCCGACCCTCTGGTCCGAAGCCAGATGCTCTATCCGCTGAGCTAAGGGCGCATGTGCCTATCTTCGCTTAGTTCGCCAGATCACTGGTGATACTGGTCGGGGCGAGAGGATTTGAACCTCCGACCTCGTCGTCCCGAACGACGCGCGCTACCAAGCTGCGCTACGCCCCGACCGATCCCGCACCGCGGGAGGGGAAGGATAGCCGATTGGCGCTACCCTTCGCCCATGAACCAGGCCGCGAACGAGGTGATCCTGCAGGTCGCGCTGACCTTCGATCACGACGCCATCAGCTCCGATGTTGAGAAGGGGCACCGCCCCTTCGATCGCTCTATCGGCGAGTTTGGCCCGCGCGTCGGCCTCCCCCGAATCCTGCAGATCTTGGCGCGCGACTCGGTGCCCGCCACCTTCTTTGTGCCGGTGCACACCGCACACACCTGGCCCGAGAGCCTCGCCGCCATCGTGGCCGGCGGCCATGAGGTTGGCTGCCACGGCTGGGCGCACGAAGACCATGCCGCCCTCCCCGCCAACGAAGAGCGCGACCTGATCGTTCGCCAGAAGGCGGCCCTCACCACCGCCGCGCAGAGCGCCGGGTACACCGCACCCATCGTTGGCTTCCGCGCCCCGTACTGGTCGCTCTCTGAGCAGACCTTGAAATTCGTTGAAGAGGCGGGCTTCACCTACGACTCGTCGCTCGCGTGGGAAGAGACGCGCATCACCCCCGTGCGCCATGGCGATAAGCACGCCATTGAACGTTCGACGCTTGGCACCGATGGCACGTTGCTCGAAGCGCCGATTAGCCACTGGCTCGACGACTGGCCCTGGTTTGAACCGGGTCGCGGCGGCGGACCCGCCTCACCACCGAGCGCCTTTGCCGAGGTCGCCCTTGCCGAGCTGCGCCTTGCGCATGCCCGCGCCACCACAGACAAGAACCTGCGCAGCGGCGGGCT
>CAIJIA010000181.1 GCA_903820655.1 uncultured Chloroflexota bacterium | reverse complement strand
TGAGCGGAGCAGCGTGCTCTTGCCGCAGCCCGATGGCCCGATGAGCGCTGTGACCTTGTTGCGGGGGATGCTTAACTGCACATCGCGTACCGCGCGGAAGCCGCCGTACCAGCAGCTCACGCCGTTCAGCGCGAGGGCTGGGCCAGAGCCTGGATTCGCCATTGGCGCTGCGTCGTGCTGCGTGGCGGCAGCGCTCACTTTGGCTGTTGGCTCGGTCACAGGCTCACGCTCGTTCATCGACATTGACGGTACCTCACCACTGGATCGTGCGCGAGAGTCGCGCACGAAGAATAATCGCGGCCAGATTGAGCACGAACATCAGCACCAGCAGCACAAGGATCGCGGCGGCTGAGATCTCCTGGAACGCTGCCTGTGGTCGGGTTGCCCAGTTGTAGATTTGGATCGGGAGCACGGTGTACTTGTCTTCAAACGGGTTGACTGGAACAAAGGTCACAAACGTCACTGCCCCGATCAGAATCAGCGGGGCTGTCTCGCCGACGGCGCGACCGACTGCCAACACAATGCCGGTCAGGATGCCAGGTGCTGCTGATGGCAGCAGCGAACGGCGAATCATCTGCCACCGCGTTGCACCGAGGGCATATGCCGCTTCACGTTGGCTCGGTGGCACCGCACGGAGCGCCTCCATGCTCGAGATAATCACGACCGGAAGGATCAGCAGGCTGAGCGTGAGCGAGGCGGCGAAGACGGTCCGTCCTAGTCCGAGGAGGCGCACAAACAGCGCAAGGCCAAAGATGCCGTACACGATTGAGGGGACGCCGGCCAGGTTTGAAATATTCAGCTTCATCAGACGTGCCCAACGGCCTCGACCCGCGTATTCCTCGAGGTAGATCGCGGCGGCAACACCGATCGGGAAGGTGATGATCGCGACCAGGATGGTCACCCACAGGGTGCCGATGAGGGCTGGAAGGATCCCAGCCTTCGCCGGAATTCTGCTCGGCGCCGAGGTGATGAACTGCAGATCGACACTCCCTGCACCGCGCGCCACCACGTCAATGAGCAGCCCCGTGAGCGCAAGGAGGCTCGAGAAGATGGCGAGCATCGCGAGTAGACCAAACAGGGCGTTGGACACCTTGCGGCGAGCGATCGTTCGACTGCTCATTCGTACACATTCCGATAGCGGCGCACGATCCAGGCACTGATGAGGTTGAGCGTGAATGTCATGGCGAAGAGCGTCGCACCGACGGCGAAGAGGGCCTTGAACTGAATGCTCTCTGCGGGGGTATCGCCGAGGCTGATCTGCACAATAAAGGCGGTCATCGTCTGCACAGATTTCGTTGGATCGAGAGTGAACTGTGGATTCGTCCCTGCCGCAAGAACGACCGCCATCGTCTCGCCGACTGCGCGGCTCATTGCCAAGATCACCGCCGCGGCAATGCCCGAGAGAGCGGCCGGTAGGAGAACGCGGCGAACGGTCTCCCAGCGCGTTGCACCAAGTGCGTACGAACCTTCGCGCAAGCTACGCGGTACAGAGCGGAGCGCATCTTCTGTCAGAGACGCAACGAGTGGCAGCACCAAGATCCCCACGACAATCCCAGCGGAGAGTGCAGAAAAGGTGCCGAGATCAGGCAAGATCGTCGCCTTCAACAGCGGCGTGATCACCGTGATCGCGAAGAAGCCGTACACGATGGTAGGGATGCCGGCCAACAGCTCGAGCACTGGCTTCACAACAGCACGAACGCGTTGACTTGCAAATTCACTCATCCATACCGCGGCGAGAACGCCGAGTGGTACGGCAATCACCAGCGCGATGGCGGCGATCATAAGCGTGCTCGTAATCAGCGGAATGACGCCGAATGCATACGGAAGAATAGATGCCGACCATCGGGTTCCGGTGAAGAAGTCGAGTGGTGACACCTCAAGGAAGAAGAACGAGGCTTCAACAACGAGCACGGTGACGATGCCGACGGTAGTCACTACGCCGATCGCGGCGGCGGCTCGCAGGAAGAACTCAATGAGTTGCTCGCCGCGGCGGGTCTTGGCGGCTGAGCCGGGGCGAAGGACTGCTGGCAGAACGCTCATGCAACCCCACCCTCTCTGGTGCTACTCCGTCCCCTAGGGCGGATCCTACTCCTTAGATGAACCGATCCGGGGGTTCTTCCACCCCCGGATCGGCTAGAGCGTGCGTGCGGGCTTGGCGCCCGCTCGAATCCGTTACTTGAGGGCTGCCTCAAGGGCCGCCTTTGACGCGGCGAGATCCTCATCCTTCAGGCCGATGTAGCCCACGGATGTGGAGAGCTCGTTCGTCTTATCTAGGAAGAAGCGGAAGAACGCCGCAACTTCAGGTCGCGCGAGCGCGGCCTTTGAGACGTATACGAAGAGTGGTCGTCCGAGTGGCACGTAGGTGCCATTGTTTGCGCCTTCAGCAGAAGGTGCGGTGCACCCCTTGCCGCCGTCAACTTCAACGGCACGAACCTTGTCGGCATTCTCGGTCACATACGCAAGGCCGAAATAGCCGAGCGTGTACTGCGAGCCAGCGATGCCGGCGACGAGCGTGTTGTCATCTTCCGATGCGGTGTAGTCCGAACGCGACTGATCAACCTTGCCGTTGATTACTTCAGTGAAGTAGTCAAAGGTTCCGGAGTCAGCGCCTGGTCCGTAAAGGTCAATCTTCTCTGCTGGCCATCCGGCGCGCACATCGGCCCACGTGGTTACCGTTGATCCAAGGTCCCAGATGCTCTTCAGCTCTGCGGTGGTCAAGCAGTCGACAAAGGTGTTCTCCTTGCTCACCACAACGGCAAGCGCGTCAATTGCGACCTTGATCTCGACATACTCGATGCCAGCGTTCTTGCAGATCGTTGCCTCGGAGAGTTCGTCGTCTGCCGTGCCATCAACGCCGTCGGCGCCTGGCTTGTCTGATGTCTTGATTGGTCGTGAGGCATCATTCGCGTCGGTCTCGCCGGCGCAGAACTTCTTAAAGCCGCCGCCCGTGCCTGCGAAGGCAACAGTGACCTGAACGCCAGAGTTCGCGTTCTGGAACTCCTCGGCAACAGCCTCGGCAATTGGGTAGACGGTGCTCGAGCCGTCAATCGTGATCTCGCCGGTCAGGGCAGCAGCTGATGCCGATGGGCTGGCCGTTGATCCGCCACAGGCGGCGATGAACAGGGCGGCCGCAATGGCCACGCTGAACTTCTTCATGGTGCTTTTCATGGTGCTCCTCTCGTACGGGTGATGTACGAGGGGTTCCCTCGCTGCGACCACAAGGTGTGCCCGCAACCGAATGCTCCGTTAACATTATTAACGCCGTGTTACTGCCCTGAATTCGTGCTCAATGGGCCGTTGCAGAAGCCCCGCACAGACGCCCCTAATTGCAGCGGATCCGGTCCCCCTAGGGGATAACGAGATTCAGGGGCACCCATGACG
>CAIJIA010000180.1 GCA_903820655.1 uncultured Chloroflexota bacterium | reverse complement strand
AAGGATGTAGATGAGGGTCGCTTCAGTGACCCCAAGCACCGGAACGGCGGTGGCGAAGCCAGTGACGATCAGCGCACCAAACAGGCCGCCGGTGAGCAGGAGTGGCGGAACCTTTGTCGCCTCAACAAGCTGCAGCTTGCCGCTCAACAGCGCCACAATGAGCAGCACCGCCAGGCCGCCAATAAACGAGACGACGGCGGCGCTCACCGGATCGGTGCGGCGCCCAAGCTCGGAGTTCACGATGGACTGCACCGATGAGCCGACGCCAGCGGCGAAGATAAAGAACGCCAAGGCTAGAAATTGCATACGTCCCCCTCTAAAGGTTTGGCCCGAGCGGCGGGTGGTCATCGGCTACTCGCCCTGGGCGCGGGTGAAACCCTCTTCACTCCCCCACACGCGAAGCTTCTCCAGGTGCACCCACGGTGCCACGCCCGCCACGCGAGCGGCGAGGGCGAGGAGCGTGTCGTCAGGAAGATCGGCACCGTCGGCGCGTGCCAGGAATCGTGCGCGGAAGAGGCCTGTCGGATCGAAGGCTGGCGCGGCGTTCGGCCACACCACCGTCCCCTTGCTCTCAATCATCTTGAGGGTGAGCTCCTGCCCTGCAAGGGCGGAGAGCTTGGCGCCAAGTTCGGCTGGGGCCATCAGTGACTGCAAGAAGAGGTCAAGGCCAACGACGCGGGCGTGGCCGACTTCTCGCTCACGAGCTTCGCCGCTCGTCCAACGTGCATGCGGCTTCACATCTACCGGTCGTGGGCGGCTCGCCGCTGCAGGAACCGTTGTTGGACGTGAACCGAGGCTCTCGATCACCGCATCGGCGAACCCGCTGGTGCTCGTCGCCGCCTCAACATCGCCACCCTGCTGTCGCACCACATCTTGTGGGAGTGCCTTGCCCGCTTCGAGCGTTGCGAGGACCGCGTCCTCAACAACGTCGGCGAGATCGGTCTCGCCCAGGTGGCGCAACATCATCGTCGACGAGAGGATCAGCGCGGTTGGATTGATGACGTTCTTGCCGGCGTACTTCGGCGCGGAGCCGTGTACCGCCTCGAAGATTGCGACGCCATCACCGTAGTTCGCACTCGACGCAAATCCGAGGCCGCCAACAAGGCCCGATGCGAGGTCGCTAATGATGTCGCCGTGCAAGTTCGTGGCCACCACCACATCGAATTGGGCGGGGTCTTTCACCATCTGATGCGCAACGTTGTCGATGATCAGGTGATTTGCCTCGAGCGACGAATACTCCTTGCCGAGATCTTCGCCGACCTGCTTGAAGAGCCCTTCGGTGAATTTCAGGATGTTGGCCTTGCTCGCGGTGGTGACCTTGTGGCGACCTTCGCGCAGTGCAAGCTCGTAGGCGAAGCGAATGATCTTCTCAGAGCCGGTGCGGCTGATCAGCTTGACCGCCTGCGCTACGTCGTGTGTCTGCAGATGTTCAATGCCGGCATAGAGGTCTTCGACGTTCTCGCGCACGATGACCATGTCAATCCCTTCGCCCTTGTAGCGCGTTGGCACACCTGGCAACTCGCGCGCAGGGCGAACGTTGGCGTATGTCTCAAAGAGTTTGCGCAGCGTGACGTTGGCGCTCTTCTCGCCGAAGCCGACCGGCGTTTCGAGTGGTCCCTTCAGTGCGACACGCGTGCGCTCAATGCTGTCGCGGGTGGCCATTGGCACACCTGAGGTGTCGCCCTTCTTAAAGACCTCGGCACCAGCCTCAGCCTCCTCCCAATCAAAGGCCACGCCTGCGGTGGCGGCGGCGGCGTCAAGGACGCGCTTCGTGGCGAGGGCGACCTCGGGGCCGACCCCGTCGCCGGGGATGAGGGTGATGGCGTGGCGTCGCAGGGTGGTCATGCGCTCAGGATAGCGGGGTTAGCGTGAGGCGCTGGGGGCGGCGATCGGCAGGTTCACATAGCCACGGAACTGGAAGCCAGGGCGGCGCACTGCGCCCGGAAGGAGCGTGATCTCGGGGAGCACCTCGGCCAGCGCGCCAAAGAGAAGCTCGAGCTCTAGGCGAGCCAGCGGCGCACCGATGCAGAAGTGAATGCCGCCGCCGAAGGAGAGGTGTGATGTCTCGCCGCGCTCAATGCGGAAGGCGTCGGGGTTCTCGTACTTCTCGGGGTCACGATTCGAGGAGCCAATCATCAGGCCCACCTTTGAGCCACGAGGGATCTGCACGCCACGCACCTCAAATCCGTCGTCGAGCACCCAGCGTTGGAAGAACTGCAGCGGCGGATCCCAGCGCAGGATCTCTTCAATCGCGCTCTTCATCGGCACTGCTCCGGAACGCAGCAGCTGCCATTGATCTGGATGCGCCGCGAATGCCGCGACACCATTAGAGGCGGCATTCACCGAGGCCTCGTGGCCAGCCATCAGGAGCACCATCACCGTGGAGATCACCTGCTCGTCGCTCAGGTGCTCGCCGTCAACGGTGGCATCGATGAGGCCGGTGAGCAGATCGTCAGCTGGCTGGCGGCGACGGGCGGTGATCAGGTCCGCAGTGAAGGCGGCAAACTCGCGCACGGCGAGGTTGGCGCGATCCTTCACCGCATCAGAGGGCGCCGGCTCATACATGGAGACCACGTCGTGAGAGAGGGCGAGGATTCGCATCCGGTCAGGCTCGGGGACGCCGATCAGCTCACAGATGATCGTGAGTGAGAGCGGCTCGGCGAGATCCTGGACCAGGTCGAGGCTGCCGCGCTCACGTGCCGCTGCGATGCGCTCGCTAATGAGGCGGCTCGCCGGTCCGCGCTGCGCCTCAATGGAGCGGGGCGTGAAGGCGGTGGTGACAAGGCGGCGCAGCTTGGTGTGGTCGGGCGGCTCGAGGGCGATCATGTCCCAGCGCTCGAAGGCCTTGAAATCGGCGTAGCGGTCGTCGCGCCACGGCTGCAGGTCGGCCTTGTCGCGAATGAACTCTTCAGGGGTATAGCGCTGCGAGAAGTCAGACCCAAGGCGCTTATCGCGCCAGGCGGCGTGCACGTCGGCGTGGCGGGTGATGAAGTGAATCCCACTCTGCGGTGAGTGCCAGACCGGCCCGTGCCCCCGCAGGCGGGCGTAGGCGGGGAAGGGATCGAGTGCGGTGGCTGCGTCGGTTGGATCGAAGAGAAGCTCTGAGTCCGCCACGCGGTTACGCCCCAGCGGCGCGGTCTCGGGCGATCAGCAGGCGCAGGCCGTGTACGGCGGTGTCGATCACCGGATCAATCGAGAAGTTTTTCATCGAGGCCTGTGACTCTTCGTGCGTCATGGAGGGGCTTCCAACGCAAACCATGATGCCGCCCGCGCGTGCACGCAGGGTTGCCGCAACGATGAAGAGGGTGGCGGACTCCATCTCAGAGCTGATCGCACCTCCGCCGATCCAGGCCTTCCAGCGACGTGCGAGGTCCTCGGAGATCGGCATTCGCTCCGGCTCAACCTCGCCGTAGAACGAGTCCTTCGACTGCGCCACACCCACGCGATGGCGCACGTTACGCTCACGCGCTGCGTCACGCATGGCCAACACCACATCAAGATCGGCAACGGCGGGGAACTCCATCGGCAGGTAGTGACTGCTCGTCCCTTCGTCGCGAATCGCGCCGCTGATCACGGCCAGATCGCCCGTCTGCATGCCAGGCTGCATGCCGCCCGAGGTCCCCACACGAATAAAGGTGTCGGCACCGATCGCATGCAGCTCTTCGGCGGCGATTGCCGTTGATGGGCAGCCAATGCCAGTTGAGGTGCAGGCCACTGGCACACCGTCAAGCTCACCGACCCAGGTGGTGTACTCCCGCTTCTGCGCCACGAATCGTGGGTTATCGAATCGCTTCGCAATCACCTCAACGCGGCCAGGGTCACCTGGCAGCAGCACGTAACGCCCGACGTCGCCCTTCTTTAGGCCGAGATGGTGAACGGTGCCGTCTGGTTCAAAGATTGCCATGTGTGGATTATGACGTGATCAGCGCACGGATCGCGATGAAGATCACCCCAACGAAGACGATGATGCCGAAGAGGAACATTGCGGTGGCTACCAGTGGATTGAACTGCAGCGGCGTCGAAGCGCTCTGCCCCCAGTTCGCGAGCCCATACACAGTCAGCGCTGACATGGTGGCGATGCCGAGAATGCCGACAACGAGATCAAACGGTCCACTCGGCACGCGGCGATACGAGGTCTTCACGCCCTTGGAGCCAAAGGCGCGTGATTCAAGGCTGATCGCCAACTGCTGCACGCGCTCAACGGCACCAGCGGCAACCGGCACGAACGAAGGCACGATTGAGCCGAAGCCGGTCCCCTTCATGCCGCGCGATCGCTGCGCCGCCAAGACTAGCTGCACTTCGCGCTGGAGCACCGGCACAAGCTGCAGTGTCATCGAGATCATGAAGTTGATGAGATACGGCACGCGCATGCGCGCGAGCGATGCGAAGAGATCAGATGGATGTGTCGTGAGGATGAGCGCGAACGCCATCGTCTGGAACGAGGCGACACGCAACATCAGTGAGATTGCGTGCGAGAGGCCCTCGGAGTAGACGCTAAATGGGCCTACAGAAATTGGTGTTGCACAGTGATCCCCGCAGATTGCTGGCGCAAGCGATTGAATCACGATGATGGAAGCGGTGATCGGCGTAAAGATCAACAGAATCTTTGCAAGGGGCTTGATGATCTT
>CAIJIA010000179.1 GCA_903820655.1 uncultured Chloroflexota bacterium | reverse complement strand
GCGCGCCGCCTCACTTAAGAGGATGCCGATGCCAACGATGCCGGTTGGGTGGAACTGATAGAACTCCATGTCCTGCAGCGGCACGCCGTGCCGCCATGCAAGAGCCATGCCGTCTCCGGTCAGCGAGTGTGCGTTGGAGGTGACGCGCCAGGCGCGACCGTAGCCGCCAGTGGCGAGCAAGACTGCCTTGGCGCGAAGCACGTGCATCGTGCCGTCAGAGATCTTGTAGCCGACGACGCCGGAGCAGCGTCCACCCTCGTTCGCCTCGCCGCCCTCGAAGACCAAGTCGACGACGTGATACTCGTCGTAGAACTTGACGCCCGCCTTAATGCACTGCTGATAGAGCGTTTGCAGAATCATGTGTCCAGTGCGATCTGCGGCGTAGCAGCTGCGACGCACCGGCCCCTCGCCGTAGTTGCGTGTATGTCCGCCGAAGCGACGCTGATCGATCTTGCCATCTGGGGTGCGATTGAATGGCAGGCCCATACGCTCAAGTTCAATCACGGCAGGAATCGCCTCGCGCGCAAGCACTTCGGCGGCATCTTGGTCGGCGAGATAGTCACCGCCCTTAATCGTGTCGAACATGTGCCACTCCCAGTGGTCCTCTTCCACGTTGCCGAGCGCGGCGCAGACGCCGCCTTGCGCCGCACCCGTGTGCGATCGCGTTGGGTAGAGCTTGGTCAGCACCGCGGTGGGAATCCCTTCGCGCGCCAACTCGAGCGCTGCCCAGAGTCCGGCGCCACCGGCACCGACGACAATGGCATCAACGTCAATGTGGGTCGTTTCGGCGCGAAGACCTGCGGTCACTTCAGCGGCAGCGTCAAGACGACGTTGCTCCCCAACACCACTAGGGCTGCGGCGAGGATCCAAAGCAGGGTGATGACCACATGCTGCGCCGTCCCTTTGAGGTAGTCCTGAACAACGGTGCGCATCCCAAGGAAGCTATGGATCAGCACGATGAAGAGCATGGACCAATCTAGGAGGCGAAGTGCGAGAGAGTTCCAGCGCATCTGCGTGATCCACTCCGCTGTCTGATCGGCGGGATCGTAAATGAAGTGTGTCATCGAGAAGTGCGCGAGCGCCAAGACGAAGAGGGCGACCGCCGAATAGCGGGTCAGCAGCCAGAAGGTGAGCTCACGCCCTCTCCCGGCGGGTCGTGGCTGACGGGCGCGTGGTGCGCTGCTCACTTCGCCAACTCCCAGATCGGCTTCAGGATGATGTACGCGCCAGGCAGGCCGAGGGCGAAGAAGGTGATCCAGACGATGCGCCAGAGCTGGCGGTGGTAGGCGGTCAGTGCTGGCCAGAGGTCCATAACGACGATGCGCATGCCATTTAGGGCGTGATAGAAGAGGGCGGCGCCGAGGAGCGTCTCCATCACACGACCTGGGGGGCTCGCGTAGATCTGCAGCAGTTCGTTATAGGCGTCGGGATTCCCGCCGACGAGGTAGATGTCGATGACATGCAGGATGACGAAGGCCCAAACGGCAACCCCAGAGATGCGGTGGAAGGCCCAGGCGAGCATCCCCTCACCCCCGCGATAGGCGATCGCTCCGCGGAGTCCGCGACGAGGAGCCGGGAGTGTCGATCCGCGAGCCATGCCGCCTCCTCTGCGCTCCACTCTCTCGGGGTGGGACCACCCCTGCTCTGGGAAACATCGTACCCGCGACGCCCAGCCCCTGCACGCGTATGCTGCCCAGAGTTAGCGGCACGAGAGCGGCAGGAGGCAAGGGTGAAGATTCACGAGGCTGAGGCGCGAGAACTCCTTGGTCGAGCCGGCCTTCCCGTTCCTGATGCCGACGTCGCCACCACCGCCGCATCTGCGCGCGCCATCGCTGAGCGCCTCTTCGCCACTGGCGTATCGCAGGTCGTCATTAAGGCCCAGGTCCTCGTTGGTGGACGAGGGAAGGCGGGCGGGGTCAAGCTCGCCGCAAGCGCAGCCGAGGCCGAGGCAACCGCCGCTGCAATTCTCGCCCTCACCATTAAAGATCTTCCCGTGCGACGCGTGCTTGTTGCGCCGGCATCCACGATCATCCGCGAGATCTACCTCGCCGCACTGATCGATCGCACCACGCGTGGCGTGCTTGTCATGGCCTCCGCCGCAGGCGGCATGGAGATTGAAGAGGTTGCCGCCAAGGATCCGACCGCGATCGTTCGCGAAGTTGC
>CAIJIA010000178.1 GCA_903820655.1 uncultured Chloroflexota bacterium | reverse complement strand
TGCTTGCACTCGGTCTCGGGCTCGGGCTCGTGCAGGCCTTTTTCCAATACGCCTACGTTGAAGCCGTTACGAACGCGGGTGTTGGCATCGCCACAGCGATCGAACTCTGCCTCGCGCCGGTCCTTGTCGCCACCCTCAGTGTGATCTGGCTACGCGAGCGACCCGACCGCATGATCATTGGGGCCATCGCCTTCGCCGCGGTCGGCACCGTCGTCATTGCCCTCAAGGGCGCCGCAACTGCCAACCCTGAAACATTCCAGGCCGGGATTCTCTGGTCCTTCGCCTGCATGATTGGCTACGCCTCATACATCGTGCTCGTGCGCCGACTCGCTGCAGGCATCCATCCGCTGGAGCTTGTCGCGCTCGCTGCCACTGGTGGATTCGCCGTGCTTGCAGTGGTGTCGTCTGTTGTTGGAGTGAAGCTTCCTGATCTCGCCGACAAGGATCTCTTGATTCCGAGTCTGCAGTTTGCCTACCTCGCGCTCATTGCAACGTGTCTCGCTTACGCGCTCTTCGTCTCTGGAGTTCGTGCAACAAGCGCCACAACTGGCTCACTCGGTGCGCTCGCCATGCCGCCTACGGCAACGATTCTTGCAGCGTTGCTCCTCAATCAGATTCCTACGATTGAAGTCGTCATCGGCCAGGTGCTCTTAATGTCTGCAATGGCCGTCACCATTCTGCGCACCGCTCGCCGCTTGAATTCGTAGCAGCATGCGCACAACCTCTGTAGCGCTTGCACTTGCCGCAACGCTCACGCTGGGTGCGTGCGCCACGGACGCATCGCCAAGCGCATCTTCTAACGCAAACGGCTGCCCCACGTCGCAGCCCGAAACGCTCAGCACAGAAGCTTCGAACGACATCGCATTCGAAACAACGCTTGGCACATTCGTGGTGCGGCTTGCGGTGAAGAGCTCACCCATCGCGGTGAGCAACTTAACTGCGCTGGCGAGCTGCCACTTCTACGACAACGTGATCTTCCACCGCATCGCCTACATGGAAGACGGCACGCCGTTTGTGATTCAGGGCGGAGATCCAACTGGTACCGGTTCAGGCGGCCCCGGCTACTTCATCAAAGATGAGCCGGTCGTTGGTACCTATCGCCGTGGTGTAATCGCGATGGCACGATCGAGTCAGCCCGACTCACAGGGGAGCCAGTTCTTTGTAATCCTTGACGACGCGGCAGCGGTGCCACTTGAGAACGCTCGCACCTACGCAATCCTGGGCGAGGTCATTTCTGGCATGGATGTCGTTGACGCCATTGCTGCACTAGAGCGCAATGGGGAAGATCGCCCGATTGATCCCCCGAAGATCATCTCGACGACCGTCACCCCCACCGCGCCGTAGCGAGCCCGCGCTACTCATCGTTCGCGGGTAAACTCCCCACATCGTCGGCACCAGCCGACCACGTGGCCCTGTGCCACAGAGGAGAGATGGAATGGCAACCGCCAAGATTGAGACAACCGTCGGCGTCATTGAGATTGAACTTCTTGACGATGCGGCACCGAAGACCGTTGAGAACTTTGTGACCCTGGCGAAGAAGGGCTTCTACGACGGGGTGATCTTTCACCGTGTCGTTCCTGGCTTCGTTATTCAGGGTGGCGATCCTGACGGCACCGGCATGGGTGGCCCTGGCTACAAGTTCGACGATGAGCCGGTGACGATGGGCTACGCCCGCGGCACGGTGGCAATGGCGAACTCGGGTCCAAACACGAATGGGAGCCAGTTCTTCATCTGCCTCGATGACCTTGCCAGCCTGCCGCCGAAGTACACGATCTTCGGCATGGTCACCTCGGGGCTCGCTACGGTCGACGCGATCGCCAAGGGGGCCACGGGCCCAGGCGACCGCCCACTGGAGCCGGTCAAGATGACGGCGGTGACGATCTCCTGACCCTTGCCCTCGGCACAAGGTGTGCCAGGGGGGTTGGAATCCGACCCTCCAGGGAGTATTCTCTCCCTAGCTGTTCTTGTTCAAAGACCATGGGTAGGTGGGTTAGGGTAGTCGCTATAGGCGACGTGATAGATGCTCTTTGAGCGTAGCGGGCGGGGCTGACTTGTTCGTCCCACAAGCGGATCGGCTTGAGGCGACTCCTGTCAAAGGGGGTCGCCTCATTTATTTTCCTGGCCTTTCTGGCCCCCAAGCCCCTGATAAACTCGCCACCCCTCGCGCTCGTAGCTCAGTGGATTAGAGCGTCTCCCTCCGAAGGAGAAGGTCGCAGGTTCGAATCCTGTCGGGCGCACCACACGGAGTAAACTCCTCCCCATGGCTGATCAAGA
>CAIJIA010000177.1 GCA_903820655.1 uncultured Chloroflexota bacterium | reverse complement strand
TGCGGCAGCAGACGTAGCGGGCTCGGCCGCTACAACCGCCACGGGTGGAAAGATCGACCTCAATACGGCGACCGCAGAACAGCTCGACACACTTCCGGGCATTGGCCCTGTTACAGCAGCAAAGATCATCGCCGCGCGCAAGGAGACGCCATTTCTCATCGTTGACGATCTCCGCACGCGAGGGATCATCAGCGATCGAGTTCTGCAGCAGATCCGCCCGCTCGTCACCCCGTGAGTCAGCGGCGCCGAGTGGCACCACGACTTGGGGGGCGTGCTGGATGGGCCGCCATCGCTGCGGTGGCGACAGCTCAGCTCTCGCTGCTGCCAATCCCCACCTCGGCCCTACGTGCTGGCGCACCCGCGCTTGCGCTTGGCGCATTTGCTCTACTGGCGCTGCTGACACCGAGCGCGAATCTCAGAGCGAACCATCTCATTCGCGCGGCACTCCTTGGCGTTCTACTCATCAGTGCGCGCGTAGCGCTCCTTGGTGCCCCAATCCCTCCTGCAGATGGTGCAGCGGCCCACGTGCCAACCGGCGAGGTTCGTGGTCAGGTCGCCGCACTCCTCGCTCCGCTCCGTGGGGCGCAGCGATTCATCATCGAAGTTGATGGTTTGCGTATTCAGGTGGAGGCACCACCGAATCCGAGCGTGCGCACTGGCGACACCATCCTCACGACACTTGCGCAGCAGTCCATCACGCCTGACGCCCAAGAGCGACTGCGCATCCGCGGGATTTCAGCGACAGCACGCACGCGAAGCGTGGAGATCGTCTCCCGCGGTAGCCCACTGGAGTCACTCCGAGCGGCCCTCGGCGACGCCATTGAGCGCGTGCTTCCTGCACCAGCGGGGGGCCTCGCCGCGGCAATCGTCATCGGCCTGCGAGAGCGGGTCGACGAACGTCTCGCGGCAGACTTTACGGCCACGGGCCTTGGACACGTTGTTGCGCTCTCTGGCTGGAACGTTGCGATCACCATGGCGGTGGCTGATCGCTTCACCAAACGGTTTCCTGCTAAACGGCGGCGACCGTTACTGATCGTCGTTGCGATCGCGTACGGCCTCTTCGCCGGCGCAAGTGCCAGCGTGATCCGCGCCAGCTTTATGGCTGCCGCCGCACTTATCGGCGCAGCATCTGGTCGCCCTGGCTCTGGTGCGGTGGCGCTGTCGCACGCCGTTCTCGCCCTCATGGTGCTCGACCCAGCAATTGCGGCCGACCCTGGCTTTCGCCTCTCGGCACTAGCAACCGCTGGACTCCTCGCCAAGAGTCAGCGCTGGTCTGATCGTGCCGCCGCGTTTGGCGAGAGGCTCCCCAAGCGACTCCGCACAGGTTGGTCTTTTATTGGCGGCGATGTCGCAGTAAGTCTGGCCGCCCAGGCCGCAACGCTCGGGCTCGTCATCGCCCTCTTTGGTCGAGTTGCCGTCTGGTCGATTCCCCTGACGCTTTTGATCGCCCCTCTTATTGCCCCGGCCACCGCTGCAGCGATTCTCGCCACAGTTGCTGGCGAGCTGGTACGCATGGTGCCGCCGCAGCTGGCCATCGTGCCGAGCCTACTGGCACTTCCGGCAGCGGCACTCTTCAGTACTGCCGCGTGGATCGCCCAGGTCGGCGCGCAACTGCCCGCTGGCGGCATTGAAGTACCTCGTGGGGCAACACTCAGTATCGGACTCATTCTCGGTGTAGTTGGGGTATGGCTCCTGTTGCGAGACGAGCCGGAAACTGTCCGAAAGCAAGCGGATGACAACTTGGAATCATCCAGTGCGGCAACTGAGCGGCTGGCGGTTGGCATTGCGGTATTGATCGCGACAAGTGCACTCACCTCACTTGGCAGCGCCGCACCGCGAGGATCTCTACGAATCACCGTGCTGGATGTTGGGCAGGGCGACGCGATCCTGGTTGAAGTCTCTGGCCGTCGCATGTTGATTGACGGTGGTCCTGACCCTTCGCGACTGAGCACTGAATTGGATCGAATCATTCCCGCCTGGGATCGTCGAATTGATTTACTTGTCGCTAGCCACCCGCACGAGGATCACCTCGCTGGGCTCCCAAAACTTTTAGACCGATACCGCATTTCCTCGGTCATCGGTTCAGAAGACCGCGGCGGGGGTCCCGCTGCATCGAGTTGGAGAGAAATCTTGCAGCGGAGTCGCATCTCGTACAACCAGGTCTTTACTGGTGAGAGGTTCCAACTTGGAGCTGGACGATTGACGGTCTTGTGGCCGGACCGCACGTACCTGTCACTGCCACCCGGGAACGATGGTCGAGCACTGAATGATCGGTCGATTGTCTTGCGACTAGATGTGCCAGGCTTTAGTGCGCTGTTTACTGGGGACATTGAGAGCGATATCGACGCTCGCATTATCCACAACATCACTTCCCCCGTTGATGTGCTGAAGTCGCCGCATCACGGAAGTAAGGCGTCGGCGAGCAGGGCACTACTGAGCGTTCTTGATCCACGGGTTGCCGTCGTATCCGTTGGAGTAAAGAATTCCTATGGTCACCCGTCTGCTGAAACTCTTCAGCGCCTTGAGGAGCGTGGTGCCGCAGTTGAGCGAACCGACCTCAACGGCACCGTGACTATTACCGTGCCGTTGCAGCAGCCAGATCGCATCGTGATTCGCAGCAAGACCGGCGAACGCCTTGCACCTGCGCGCTCTACGGTTGGTCGACGCGCTCCAAGTGCAACAGCCGCCGATGCGGTTTGGCCAATCCGTCTTGCTTCGGTGAGCGCGGGCGGCGAAGTCACAGGCTGCCCCATCCCACGCGCTAGGATCCGCCCATGGGAACGGCACCGATCCTCCTAGCCTGGGGCGACGACCTCCTCCTCATCGAGGAGGCGGTGGCGGCGCTGGGCGCCCGTATGGCCGCCGAGGACCCCATGGGGGGCGGGCTCCCCGAGAAGGTGCGCCTCAAGGCGGAGGGTCGCGGCTCTGGCGACGGAGCCGAGGTGCTCGGTGAGCTGCGTCGCCGGCTCGGCACGGGCGGCCTCTTCGGGGGCGGCTCACTCATGGTTGTCGCCAGCGCTGGCCGCCTCGGGCGCACCAAGGATCTGCGCGCCAACCTCACC
Organism: uncultured Chloroflexota bacterium; assembly: GCA_903820655.1. Taxonomy (GTDB): domain Bacteria; phylum Chloroflexota; class Limnocylindria; order Limnocylindrales; family Limnocylindraceae; genus Limnocylindrus. Next base: position 2,311 of record CAIJIA010000177.1, on the reverse strand, counting down.
GACACCCTCGCCAACATGGCCCCCGGGAACGGCGTCGTCTTGGTTGATCAGCGCGCGCGTCGACCAAACCTCAAGGGGATGCGCCCGGACGGGCCAGGCGAACTAGGGCTGTTGGTGCAAGATCGTGGCGGTAGTGTGGTGATCTGTGCATCGCCTGGCCCTGGCGAGTTGGCGTCGTGGTTGCTCGCGCGCGCGAAGAGCGCTGGTCGCGAGATTGCTGGTGATGCAGCGAAGTCGATCGCCGAGCGACTCGGTGCCGAGGTCCGCGAACCCGACCTTGATCGCAGCGGTATTCGCATGACGGCGGTGGTGGAGCTTGAGAAGTTGATGCTGGCGATCCCTACGGGGCCAATCTCCCTGCGCGCCGTTGATGCACTCGTTGCCGATCGCGGTGTTGGCTCACTCTTTGCCTTTGCCGACGCGATCGTCTCGCGCAGTGGCACGTTGGTCTCAAAGCACCTACTCCGCGCTGTCAGTGAGCCAGGGCCGATGGTCGTGGCAACGCTGCATCGCAAGATGCGCGACCTGGCGCAGATTCACGGAGCGACCGTTGTTGAGGGTGCGTCAGTGGCTACGGCTGCGCGCACGATCGGCATGCACGAGTTCCCCGCCGGCAAGCTTGCCGAGGCGGCACGTAAGTGGAGCAGCGCAGAGATCGCCGATGCAATCAATGGCTTGGTTGAACTTGATGCGATCAGTAAGGGTGACGGCGAGCGGGCCTGGGGCCCGGCGCTGACTCGCTGGAGCGCTGCGCGCATTCGCTAACGCAGCGCTCCGAGCGCGTCGATTATCAGCCTTCGCGCTTCTCCGGCACGGCCTGCAACAGGTACCAGCCCACGAGCATCGTTGCGAGCAGGGTCAGCAAGCCGACCGTGTACGCCCCGTTGCCGAGCACTGGATGCAGGAAGAAGATCGTGCCGCCATAGAGCAGCCCGCCGAGGACCTGTGAGCCCTTGCCCACCAGGCCGTAGAGGCCGTAGAACTCACCCAACTGCTTTGGTGGCGAGAGGCGGTACATAAGGATTCGGTCGGCGCCCGAGAGGCCGCCGAAGCCGAAGCCGAGCACCACGCCGGCCACAATGAACGGAATTGGTGAGACGAAGAGCGAGCCAATGACGAGCGCCACCGCCCAGAGGGCGAGCACGCGATTCAACGTTGCCTTCGGCCCTCGGCTATCGGTGAGGCGTCCCCACACGAGGCCACCAATCACTGCGGTTGTTGCCAGTGCAACGAGCACATAGTTCGCCTGGCTCTGGGTGAAGCCGACCGCCTGCACCGCGAAGATCGCCATGATCGAGATCACGGTGTTCTGTGCGTCGGTGTAGAAGAAGCGTGCCGTAAGGAAGCGCTTCAGACCTGGGTACTTCCCAAGCTCACGAATCGTGCCGAGGGTCGCCATCAGAGAGTTGCCGTTGCTGGCCTTCCCCGCTGGCTCTGGAACTTCCTTAATGAAGATGAAGATCGGAATCGCCAAAACTCCGAAGAGGATCGGCGCAAGAACGAAGACCTGCTCAACGGTGAGCCCACCGAAGAGGATGATCACACCGATAAGAATCGTGCCGAGGTAGCCAAGGCCGTTGCCAAGGCCTGAGACCCAACCGCGGTTCTCCGGGGTGCTGACCAGCTTGATCGTTGCGTCGTAATAGACCAGCGACGACTGGTAGCCGAAGTTCGCGATGCAGAAGAGCACCACGCCCAATCCCACCGGCACCGATGGGATGAAGATCGCTGGAATAATCGCGAGAAGGGTAAAGAAGAGCAGGTACGGGAGTCGTCGACCCGCACGATCAGAGATCGCACCAATCGCCGGCGAGATCAACGCATTGATGCCGACGGAGAGGGCGATCGAAATCTGCAGCCAGAGGTTTCCCTGTGACTCACCGAGGCCGTTCTCGCTCGTCAAATAGAGGCCGATCGCGTACGAGAAGATTCCGTACGACCAGATGGTGTTGGCCAAGTCGTAGAGGGTCCACGAGGCGATCCAGGTCGCTGGAACGGTGATCTTGACGCCGCGTGCGGCGCTACGTGTAGCCATGTTGTTCCTCCCTGCTCCGAACGCGCGACGCGGGCACGCCGCTGCTTCGGTCAGTGGACAGAATGAGGGTTAACGGGGCGTTATGCCCTTCTTGGCGCGCATGGCGCGCCGTGATTTGCCACGGCTAGGGGGCTACGATGCGGGCATGCCACCCGCACGAAAACGGCCAGTTTCCGCACGAACCAGCCCGGCGCAAGCCTGGGTGAGGCAGCTCAAGCGGCGTCGCCCTGGGCTGGTGGAGGACGCCCTATCGGGCCTCGCCACCCTCTACGGCAC
>CAIJIA010000176.1 GCA_903820655.1 uncultured Chloroflexota bacterium | reverse complement strand
TTGGCGGTGCGGCTCGGCTTCTGGGTGGTTGGGGTCTCGTTGGCGAGGGTCACGGGCGCCTCCTCAATTCAGTGCATGCGGGCTGATGCCCCCCGCTCTGCTGTTGCGGAAGGATAGCCGATCGTTAGCGACCGACCCCGATCCAGAGGAGGGCGACCCCTGTGGCGAGCGTGAGGGCGAGGATTTCGAAGACCAGGCGTGGGTCGCGGCGCTCCCCTTCGGGGGTTGCCGCCCAGATCTCGCGGGCATAGAAGAGGACGGCGAGGCCAGCTGGCCCAGCGAGTCGCGCGACGCCGACCGAGGCGAAGAGAATGGATGCTGCGCCGTTCAGCGCCGCAGCGCCGAGGGCATCACGCACGATCGCCGAGGTTCGCTCGCGTCGAAGGTTCGACATGCCTGCGGCAAGGAGGGCGGCCACCGCGGCGCTGCCGATGCCAACGGCAAGGATAGCGAGGGGGCCAACAGGGTCTGGACGTGCCGACGGAGTGCTTGGGAGCGTCACGATCCCCGGCACCAGTGCCGAGATGCCGATGGAGGCGGCAAAGAGGACGAGGGTGAAGACGGCCAGGCTGACCACACGATCGCGGTGGAGCGAGCCGCTACCACTCCGGCGCAGTCGCAGCTCCCATTCAATGACGGCACGCAGAATGCCGATCCCCGCGGTGATCGCGATCACGGCACCGATCCCCGTGGGGACAAGACGCACCCCGCCCGCTATGGAGAGGGCGATCAGGCCACCGAGTACTACCTCGGCGCCCATCGGCAGGTCGCGTACCTCAGCGCGGCGGACGGCGTTTACCCCGACCGCACCGAGCAGGGCGGCGCCGGCGCCCGCCAAGACGGTCCCAGGGCCAGTAGCGAAGTGGGCGATGCCTGCGGCGACGGCGACGGCAACGATCGTCTCGGCCCATGGGCGCGAGACCTCGACTTCACCGAGCTCGGCCGCCGTATCTGTGAGGGCGGCAAGGCGCGCAGTGGCGAGGGAGCGGGCGCGACGGCGGGCCGATGTCGATTCAGGCATATGGTCAGGGTAGCGCGAGCGGGGGCTCCCGCGTAGACTCCTCGTGACCGCAGGAGCCGGCGCACAGCATTGGAGGGCAGCATGCTCCATCTCTCAAGACTGATCGGGCGACCCGTTCGCGACAGCAGCGCCGACGCCATTGGCGTCATCGATGACCTGATCGCCGCCGTCGGCACGAGCCACCCACCAATCACCGGGCTCGTGGTCCGCACTGGACGCCGCCGCATCTACCTCGGCTGGAGCAGCGTGGAGCGCATGGATGCCGCAGGGGCCACGATTCTGGCGACGCGCGTCAACATCAGCCGCTTCCGACGCCGCGACGACGAGATCCTTCTGAAGGGCGACCTCCTCGATAAGCAGATCGTTGACATTGACGGCCGCAAGGTCGTGCGCGCCAACGACGTGATCCTCGACTTTGTTGAAGGGGCGATGCGCCTCGTTGCCGTCGATGTTGGCACCGCTGGACTGCTGCGCCGACTCGGCCTCCCCGACACCTGGATCAATCGGCTCTCAGGCGAGCAGTCGCGTGTCGCCTCGTACATCGATTGGGAGGATGTCGATCCACTCGGCTCCACCATTGCCAGCGTGCGACTTCGCGTGCCGCACGCGGGCCTCTCGGAACTCCACCCAGCCGACCTTGCGACCATTGTCGATCAGCTGACGCCGCGCGACCGCGCCGACATCTTCAACACCCTTGACGAAGAGGTCGCCGCTGAGGCGCTCGAAGAGTTGGAGCCAGAGACAAGAACGGATCTGTTGGAAGACTTGGAGCCAGAACGCGCTGCCGATCTGTTGGAAGAGATGAGCCCCGACGAGGCAGCTGACGCTGTCGCCGAACTATCTCCCGTGAGCCGCAAGGAGATCTTGCGCCTGATGACGAAAGAGGAGCGCGACGATGTGCAGGAGCTGCTCGCGCACCCGGAGCAGAGTGCCGGTGGCCTCATGACCACGGAGCATGTGGCGCTGCGCGCGCAAGCGACTGTCGCCGAAGCGCTCGCCGCGATCCGACGCCACGAACCCGACGCCGAAGTAGCCTTCGCTGTGTACGTCGTTGACAGCAAGCGACGCCTCTTGGGTGAGGTGACACTACGCGACCTCGTCCTCGCTGCACCAACCACAACCGTCGGTGAACTTATGGAAGACGAGCCGGTCGCTGTGGAGCTGCTCGCCCACTCCGACGAGGTTGCACGCGTCGTCACCCGCTACGGCCTGGTCGCCGTACCCGTGGTCGATGCCAACCATCGACTCATGGGCGTCATTACCGTAAGTGACGCGCTCTGGGACGTGCTCCCAGAAGAGTGGCGCCGCGAGATGCCGCGACGTCTCCATGCGGATAGCCTCGCCGCAGCCGGACCACAAGAGCTACCGACGCGAACAACGGCGAAGCGTGGCGCAAAAGCTTCAACAAAGCCACGCAAGACGCAACCACGAAAGAAGAGTCCGGTGAAGCGTGGCTAGCCTTAGCCTGCGTGACATCTTTCGCCGTCGTCGCGGTCCACTCGCGTTCTTGGCGGTCGTTGGGCCGGGCCTGATCGCAGGCGTCGCGGGAAACGATGCGGGCGGCATCACCACCTACGCCACCCTCGGCTCACAGACCGGCTTGCGCTTCTTGTGGATTCTGCCGCTCACCGCACTGCTCCTTGCGTTGGTGCAGGAGTCGGT
>CAIJIA010000175.1 GCA_903820655.1 uncultured Chloroflexota bacterium | reverse complement strand
GTTGCCACCGAGCATCGGATCGACGTTGAAGTAGTCATACGTGTGATAACGATGGTTTGATGCGCTCGAAAAAATCGGACAGAGGTAGAGCGCCGTGATGCCGAGCTCCTGCAGCTCGCCAAGTCGTTCGGTGATACCGCGAAGATCGCCCCCTTTAAACCCGTGGTGTGTCGGCGCCGCATCCCACGCTTCGAGTGGTCCCGGCGCCTGCGAGCGTGCAGATCTCGCGAATCGGTCAGGGAAAATCTGATAGAAGACGGCGTCGCGCACCCAGGCTGGTGTGTGTGGCCCCGCGGGCCGTGACGAACTCACCCCTTAACCGAGCCGACCGCGAGTCCGCCCGTAATGAAGCGCTGGCTCAGTAGATAGACAATCGCTGGGGGCAGCGTGAGCATGATCGAGAAGGCCGAGACGAGCGGCCACGGGATCGCCGACGCATAGGTGCCCGTCATCGCCGAGAGCGCCATCGCCAGCGTGAAGTCACGCGGCTGCGTCAGGAACATCCAGGAGTAGTAGAACTCGGTCCAGCCGCTAATGAACCCGAGGAAGCCGGTAACGGCAATCGCGGGCAGTGCGAGTGGCAGCACGATGCTGCGGAAGATGCGCGCCTGCGATGCGCCGTCAACGGCGGCCGCCTCTTCAAGCTCGCGCGGAATCGTGTCGAGGTAGCCCTTCAGGTTCCAAATCGCGAACGGCAGCGAGCCCGAAACGATGGCAATACCAACGCCGAGCTGGGAGTTGCGCAAGTTAAATGCACCAAGGATCGGGAGGTTGAGCTTGATGCCGTTGAGGGTGACGAAGAGTGGGGCCAGTGTGGCAACCGCCGGCAACATCAGCACGCCGAGAATCACCAACATGATGAAGGTGCGCCCCTTAAACGCGAGACGGCTGAGCGGGTAAGCGGCGAGAACGCCGAGCGAGACGCTCGCCAGCGCCGTGCCGCCTGCGATCTTCAGCGAGTTAAACGCCAGCTCAAAGAAGCTCACCGGGTTGCTCGTGGGCCGGTCGATCACCTTGAGGTAGGCCTCCAGGGTCGCATCCTTCGGAATCAGATTCAGGCCGTCGGGACGGATCAGGTTGAGCGGCGAAAGCGAGACACTAAAGACCCAAATAATTGGGAAGAGCACGGTGATGAGAATGCCGATGGCGGCAAGCTGCAACAGGATCTTGGTGAGCAGCGACGGCTCCCGGAACGAGCGGTGCTTAGAAGTCGTCATATCGCGCCGTCGCCTTCGAGATGCGGTTGGTGATGAGGCTGATCGTGAGCAGGATGACGAAGAGCACCACGGCGAAGGCGGCGCCCACCGCATAGAGCTGTCGCTCGTTCACCAGTCGATATGCCTGGGTGACGAGCAGTTCGGTACGGCCAAACGGCCCACCCGCGCTCATGAAGTAGGCGAGGCTGAAGAGGTTGAAGGTCACCACAAAGCCGTAGATGGCGAAGGGGACCATCGCTGGCCGCAGGTAGGTGAGGGTGATCGTCTTGAATGAGGCCCACTTACCCGCTCCGTCAATTTCCGCCGCCTCATAGAGGTCTTTCGGGATCGCCTGGAGCGCGCCCGTCGCAACGACCGCGTTCAACGGCCAGCCGAGCCAGATATTGGCGATCAACATGGCGTAGTAGCTGAGTGGCAGCGGAATGAAGCTGATCGGATCTTCAACCTGTCGAAGCCAATCAAGTTTGAATGTTTCCGGTGGAATGTGGAAGAGTTGCCCAACCATCGCCAGCAACATATTCACGGCGCCTGCATCTTGGTTGAACATGTTGCGCCACGTGGTGGCGACAACAATGGGCGGAATCAACACGGGGAGCACATAGAGTGCGCGATAAAGTCGCTTGAGCTTCAACCCTGGGTGATTCAGTAGAAGGGCGATTGCAACGCCAAGAATGATGTGAATAGTGACGTTGCTCAGCGCCCAGAAGATGTTGTAAAGGAAGAGTCGAAGGAACGAGTAGTTCGGAATGGAGAGTTCGCTCGTAAGAATCTTGACGTAGTTCTCAAGGCCAACCCAGTCTGGTGCCGGTGCGCCTTGCCGCAAGTTGGCGAGACCGTAATTGGTGAACGACATCCAGAACTGAAAGATCAGCGGGTAGATGGTGACGATCGCCATAACGATCATGGCGGGGGCAATGAACATATAGGGCGTCAGGGAGCGTCGGCTGACGCGTGTGAAGATGCTCACCCTACCTCCCTCACTTCTCTCCCCCGGATAGCAATCGGGGCGGGAGCCGAAGCCCCCGCCCCAATCGCGGTTACACCTAAGCGGCTAGCTCGAGGCTAGCAGCCGACTATGGCCAGAGGCCAGCGTCGGTGTTGGCAGTCTCCATGGCATCGCATGCCGTGGCAGCTGCGTCAGCACCTGCGGCGCCGGTCTGCAGGACGCTGTCCCACGCCGAGCCGAAGTTGCCCCAGTAATTGTTCATCCACGCCTCAACAGGACGTCGGGTGCCCGTGGCGATCGCGGCTGCGAAGGCCTTGGTGACCGCATCCTTGATCTCGATGGCGGTCGATGCTGGCACGTGGCCGGCACCGTCAACCATGATCTTGGCGTAGTCAGGCGAGGCAAGGATCGAGGCAACCTTGATTGCCAACGGCTTGTTCATACCTGCTGCGTTGATGTGCCAACCGTCAACACCAACCATGCCCACCGAAGGGAGGCCGTTGGCGCCAGCTGGGAACGGAGCAACCTGCGTGCCCGGGCGGGCCTTCAGGTAGTCCGCAAGAACCCAGTTGCCGTTGAACATCACGTCAACTTCACCGCTCATGTACTTCTGGCCAAGGTCGCCGTCGTTGCCATCAACAACTGCACCAGCAGCCTTGAGGCTCTTGACGTAGTCCATGGCATCGCCGATGCCTGATCCGCTGAAGCAGCCGGCGTGGCCGGTGCTGTCGAAGATCGAGCCGCCGAAGGCCTTGTACCAGCCCCAGACGTGATACACGCCGGCAGGAACGGCAACCTTGCCGCCGTTGTCGACGTAATCCTTGAACTCAGCAGCGGTTGCTGGTGGAGTTGCGATCTTTGCGGAGTCGTAGAACATTACGACTGCCTTGAGGCTCTCAGGAACGAGGTAGAGCTTGCCGCCGATGGTTGCACCATCGAGAGCCTGCTGCGAAACCGTTCCGAGGTCCGTCGTGTCCGTGATTGGCTCGAGCAGACCGGCCGTAACCAGGTTGCCAAGCTCATCGTTCGGAGCAATGAAGAGGTCTGGTCCGCCGCCGGCGGCAGCCTCGGTCTTGAACTTCGTGAAGATGTCGCTAAACGGCACTTCAACGGCAGTGATCTTGATCTTCGGGAATTCCTTCTCGAATTTCGCAAGCTGCGCAGCGAAGGCGGTGCCTTCAGCCGAGCCGCCGGACGAGCCGTAAGCGTGCCAGAGCGTTACTTCGCCCTCGAGGCCGGATGCCGATGGGGTATTGCTCCCACAGGCAGTGGCCACGACGGCAAGCATCGCTGCAACTGCAGCGAGCTTCCAATTCTTTCGCGCCATGCGTTAGTCCTCCTTCTTGCGAGGCCTCCCCACCAGCGAGGCGTCGCGTAGGGCGCCAGCAACTGCTGACGCCGACAATGTTCAGGGTCGCCGGGCGACCCAGTGGTGCAGTAAGGGTAGGGCTCCCCACGCTTCTCCGTCAATGTGGTTCCCCCTTTGCCGGCAGGACAGGGTATGGGGAATCCTCACGTCAGGGTCGCGGGTGCAGAAGGGGCGCCCGTGGCATTCTGAGGGCATGCCGATTGCCGTCGCCGCCTTCCTCGCCTATGCCCTCCTCCTGCTGGCGGGGCTGGGCCTCACGCTCGGCCCGATCGTGGAGCAGGCGACCGCCGCCCCCGTCACCCTCCAGGGGGTGGTCTGGATGGCACTGATCGCCGCCTGCATCTTCACGATCACCCTCGTCTGGCAGCGGAAGGAGGCGGGGCGGGGCTTCGCCCTCGGTCTGAGCACGATCCTGGTCCCTGCCGGCCCCCTGATCGCCCTCACCCTGGGGAACTGGCTCCCCGGCCTCCCCCCCATCGCCCTGGCCTTCCTACTGATACGTGGGCTACGGGGGGCCGCCGCCCGCGCCTGGCTGAACGAGCAGTGAGCCCCGCCCCGCTTCGTCGCATCGGCGACCGCGACCGGCGCCCGGAGCTGGCCTTGGCGGGGGCTTTCGACTCCCCCCTCGACGTGCACCTGCACACCCTCCTCTCCCC
>CAIJIA010000174.1 GCA_903820655.1 uncultured Chloroflexota bacterium | reverse complement strand
CCTTGGGGATGCGTGGTTTCGACGGAGATCCGCACCTTGGGAACGCGAGTCGAGGTTGCTATCAGGCCTCGTTAAACCGGTAGCAAAAAGAAGTAACTGGCAATCGCCAGCCTGCTCTCGCCCTCGCTGCCTAAGGCAGTAAGGTGAGCGTGGAAGCGGCCCCCGCTTCGCGGGTCGTGGAAGCGTCATAAAGCGAAGCTGCAGTGATGACGAGCGACGCATAGTCATCAAGTAAGCCCGATTTAGGGACATGTATCTCGGTTGAGGGTCGATCCGGCCTGTGGGAGCGCCTCAACTTAGACTAAACCGCAGGACACGCTCGTAGTGGTCTCAAGGAAGGCTTTTCGGACGAGGAGTTCGACTCTCCTCCATCTCCACCAAATCTCACCCGTCGCGCCGTCGGCGCGCGCTATGCGATCTCCGCAATGCGCGCCTTCGCCATTGCCAGCAGCAGCTTCTCGTCAATCTCCCAGTCGTTGGGGATCGTGATTGAGTGCTTCAACACGCGGAGCTCCTTCATCTTCGGAGTGAAGGCATCAATGACCGCTTTACTAAATGGGTTGATTAAGAGGTACTTCTTCAGTGCTGACGCGCCGAGCACATACTGCGTTCCTTTGCGCAGCATTGGCTGGTTGTAGGCGATTACGAACTCGAGCTCTGGGTACTTTGTGCGCACCACTTTGAAGATCGCGCGCATTGTGCGCGCCTGCTGCGGGTCAATGCTCTTGAAGTATGCGGTCGGCGTTGCATGACGCTGCGTTGTCGTTGAGCCGCGCGAGAACATCACCAGGGCATTTGCGTGCGCCTGTGAGAATCCGTAATTCTCACGAAGGTGGGCGATCTGTTCTGGGTAGCGCTTCCCTGCAATGTTCTGCATCACAGCGAACCAATGCTTCATCGGTTCCCCGTAGCGCTTCTCGATTGCAGGGAAGTGCGCTTCCCGTCGTGGATCCTTTGTCGGCATGGTGGCCGAGCGGGTGATCAGGCTGGAATAACGACGACGCGGCGCTCTGGCTCTTCGCCCGCCGACTCAGTCGCAATGCCATCCATCTCTTGAAGCTCAACGTGAATCCAACGGCGCTCAAGTGCCGTCATTGGCTCAAGCTGCACGGCGCGGCCGGTCTCCTTGACGCGGTCTGCCGCCTTGCGCGCAAGTGCGCGGAGCTGTGCCTCACGTCGACCTCGATACTCTTCGATGTCAACGGTTACGCGTGCCCACTCGCCCATCTTGCGGCTGAGCATCAGGTTGACGAGGTGCTGGATCGCCTGAAGTCGCTCACCGCGACCGCCGATCAAGTTGTTCAACTCATCGACCGCCTCTGGTGAGGTGCCGGCAACGTTCAACACAGTGTCAGCGCCGGCGCCCGTGACGCGCACCTCTGCTTCGAAGCCAAGGTGCTTCACCAGCGTCTCAAGGATCTCCTTGCCGCCGCTGATCATCTCTGGCGTTGTCTCGCTGCGCTCACGTCGCTCTCGTGGCTCGCGATCCTCACGTGGTGCGCGCTCCGGGCGCGGTGCACGCTCAGGTCGTGGCCCACGATCGCCGCGTGGCGCTGGGCGCCCTGCAGCTTGTGGCGCAGCGGCTCGCGCGACTGGTGCGTCGTTTCGTGGCGCTGGGCGTGGCGCTCGCTCTTCGCGAACGGGCGCTGGCGCTGGGCGACTTGGCTCGCCGGCACGCTTTGGAGCGGCGCCGCCGAGGGCACTGATTGGTGCAGCGACGATGCGGGCTGGCTCTGCGCCCATGCCGAGCACGCCACGTGAACCTGGGGCGATGATCTCAAAATCGAGATCGCCGATGCCAACCTTGAACGCCTCGCAGGCACCCTTAAGTGCCTCTTCAACGCTCTTCCCGGTGAACTCCTGATATGCGCTCTCGTTCGCCATTACTTACTCCCTCGT
>CAIJIA010000173.1 GCA_903820655.1 uncultured Chloroflexota bacterium | reverse complement strand
GTAGACGCTAAATGGGCCTACAGAAATTGGTGTTGCACAGTGATCCCCGCAGATTGCTGGCGCAAGCGATTGAATCACGATGATGGAAGCGGTGATCGGCGTAAAGATCAACAGAATCTTTGCAAGGGGCTTGATGATCTTCGAGGTGAGTGCGATCAGGATCGAGAAGAGGAAGACTGCAAGCAGCGGCAGCGGCGAATAGGTCGTGAAACAGAAGATGCCCGCTGGGAGCAGCCAGGCGAACTTTGCCACGGGGTCGAGGCGGTGCATCCATGATGTTCCACGAACGTGGCTAACTGAGACGCTCGGTCCGTACATTAGGCAGCTCCCTTCTTCTTGCCACCAAGCTCGGCGGAGAGTTCAGCAACGCTCAGCGACGCTGGCTTACCCTTGCGACTCTTTAGCCGCAATGAAATCTGCGTGACCTGTGGTGGCGCAATGTGAGTGCGCTCCATTACCTCGGTGTTCCCAAAGACTTCGCGGGCACCACCGTCGGCAATGATTTTGGCGTTCCACATCACGATCATGCGCTCGCTCACGTCGGCCAAGAGCGGCATGTCGTGCGAGACGCAGATCACCGTTGAGCCACGATCTTGCAGCCGATGAATTAGCTGATTGATCACCTTGGTGGTCTGATGGTCCTGGCCGGTGGTCGGTTCATCGAGCACGAACACCTTCGGGCCCATCGTGAAGACTGAAGCGATCCCCACGAGCTTGCGCAGCGGGAAACTCAGCCGGTAGGGATGCATGTCGGCGTACTGCTTGATGTCAAAGAACTCCAGGGCGTGCGCGATCCGCTCGGTGATCTCTTCTGGAGGGAGCTTCAGGTTTGTGGGACCGAAGGCCAACTCCGCCGTCACCGACGGGGCGAAGAGCTGGTGGTTCGGGTTCTGGAAGACGTAGCCGACCGTCGACGACATTTGCTGCACGGAGTTCTTCGCCGTGTCTTTGCCGTCAACCACGATGCTCCCTGAGGTTGGCTTCAGCAGACCGTTCAGCAGTTTGGTGAGCGTGGTCTTTCCGGAGCCGTTCTGGCCAACAATGCCGACCGACTGCCCCTCAGGAATCTCGAGGCTGACGCCATCGAGAGCAAGGACCGCGCCGTTCGAATACACATAGCGGGCATCGGTGACCTTAATCAGCGGCGTGCTCATGATCGTGCCTCCAACCAGATAACCGCTTGGTCCGTGGTGACAGGGAGATCCTTTGCGCCAGCGGCCGCGAGTGTGAGGGCCAGCTCGGTTGCCTGCGGCACACGGAGTCCGATCTTGGCAAGTTCAGCGCCCCGTGAGAAGACTTCGCTCGGCGTGCCAATCATCACGATCTCTCCCTGGTGGAGCACGACGATGCGGTCGGCGTAGGCGGCGAGCACTTCGGCCTCATGCTCGGCAACGATCACCGTCATCCCCTCTTCGCGATTCAACTTACGGGCAAGCTCAAACACCTCTTCCTTACCGATCGGATCAAGGTTCGAGGTTGGCTCATCCATAAAAAGGATCTTCGGCTGCATTGCGAGCACCGAGGCGATCGCGAGCCGCTGCTGCTGTCCACCTGAGAGGCCCATCGGGGAGCGTTCCTCAAAGCCAGCGAGTCCAACGGTGCCAAGTGCCGCACCAACGCGCGGTGGCATCTCTTCATTTGGAACACCAAGGTTCTCCAAACCGAGGGCGACCTCTTCGGCGGCACTCACCTGGCTCATTTGAAATTCAGGGTTGTCGAACACAATGCCAACGGTGCGCGCCATTTCGCGCACGGGGGTGGTGGCGGTGTCGAGCCCCTCAACAGTGACGTTCCCTTCGTAAAAACCCATGGTGGATTGCGGAACGATGCCGTTGATGGAGAGGCCGAGCGTTGT
>CAIJIA010000172.1 GCA_903820655.1 uncultured Chloroflexota bacterium | reverse complement strand
TCGCAGAGGGCGTGGAACGGAATCCCCTCAACCACAACGAGATCGCCAGCAGGGGCACCCGCCGGCTCTTCGAAGACGGTGCCGAGAATTTCGTACGGGTCACTGGCGTAGCCGCTGGTGAGCTCGAGGAGCGCACGGGCGACACGGGCTGGCGTCTCTACGAGCCCGTCGCGCGTTGGATCCTCGCCAATGGCACGCAGGATGGCGCTGGCGGCATCGGCAATGGTCGCCTCGGCCCCTGGGGCAGGCGTCACAGAAACCGCTGGGATCCCCTTCGTTCGCATGGGCACATCCTACCCGCCCCACCCCGCTCGTACGGGAGGGCCTGGCGGCAGCGCCTCGCTATGATGGTGGCCAAGGCGGAGAGACCGTTCCGCCGCAAAGAGAGCGCAGGGGGAACCATGGCGGAGATCAAGCACACCAGCGATGCAGCATTCCAGAAGGACGTTATGGATTCGGGAAGCCCCGTCATCGTTGACTTCTGGGCGCCATGGTGTGGTCCGTGCAAGCTGGTGGCTCCAGAGCTCGAGAAGCTCGCCGCGCAGTACGACGGCAAGGTCACAATCGTGAAGGTGAACGTCGACGAGAATCCTGCCCTGCAGCAGGCGTTCAACATCATGTCGATCCCAACGATCGCCTACTTCAAGGGCGCCGGTGCCCAGCCAGTTGGTGCCGTCGGCTTCCAGACCGCCGAGCAACTAGAGGCGCGCTTCGCGCTGAAGGAGCTCGCCTAACCCTTACGACGTAGCAACGGCCGCTCGGCCTTAACTCTTGCTGCGCTCCTTCAGTGCCCCTGCGATCCGCGCGACGATGCCAACCAGGATCACTCCATAGACCAGGAGGGCAAACGCCCACTTAATCGAAGAGGATGTTGACGCTAGCTGAGCGGTCGTTGAGGAGATCGTGCCGTCGGCAAGGTACTGGCTCGACAGGCTGGATACGCCAACGTTCTCCAGCCAGTCAAAGAGCACCTGACCGAATGGGAGCAGATTCAAGATCCCAACCTTTTGGGAATAGGGCTTGAACAGCAGCGACACCCAAGCCACATACATCACTCCGTAGATCACGCCATAGAGAGAGTCCCACACTTGATTAAAGGTGATGTACGCAGAAATCTGCCCAGCAGAACGTTCTCCAAAGAAGGCCAGAATCTCTGCCTGACCAAAGCCCAACGACGTTCCTAGTGACTTGATGGTGCTGTTGGCAACCGCAAACGCCTTCCCCTGACCGCCCAGAACAAGGACCGTGTAGCCGGCGAAGACGGCGGTGGCGAGCAGCGCGGTGACCAACGTCGAATTCGTGTAGAAAAACTGTGAGGCGCGACGCAGAGGTCCGGACTTGCTAGACGTCATGGTATCTACCTTTCTTACTCCCTTATTTCAACGCCGCCGCATAGGCGGCGAGTCGATCGGCGATCAGCGCATTTGAGATATCTGACGTTAGCAGTCCGCGCACGCGATCCGCTTCGCCAGTGTCAAAGAGGGTGATCACCTGGCGGTGATCGCCATTGATCAACGTGAACTGCTTCCCTGGCCAGCTACCGACCTGAATGTCGACGATCGTGAGGCCTTGCGTCTTACGCCCGCCGCGCGCGCCGCGCTCAAAGGCGTAGGCGAGGTTGTCGAGGGTGAGCCCGG
>CAIJIA010000171.1 GCA_903820655.1 uncultured Chloroflexota bacterium | reverse complement strand
TCGCCGCGCGCTCGCCGACATGATGATGGAGAAGGTCGGCGTCTACCGTGACGAGGCGCTCCTCACAGCTGCAGTGGCGGAGATCCAGTCGCTGAAGGGAGAGTACCAGCGGGTGCGCGTGGAGGACACTGGGAGCGTCTTCAATACCGATCTCCTTGAGGCACGCGAGCTCGGCTATCTGCTCGATGCCGCCGAGGCGACCGCCGTCTCGGCGCTCGCTCGCAAGGAGTCGCGCGGCGCGCACAGTCGCGAAGACTACCCAGAGCGTGACGACGCAAAATTCCTGGCGCATACACTGGTCTGGCGCGGCGCCGATCAGGCACCCGCCACCAAGATTGACTACAAGCCGGTGACGATCACCAAGTTCGAGCCGAAGCCGCGAATCTACTAGGAGGCGTGATGGATGTTGAACTGAAGATCCAGCGCTTTGATCCAGAGCGGGACAGCACGCCGCACTGGGAGACCTACCGCGTTCCAGTTGAGCCGATGGATCGCGTCCTAGATGTGTTGACGCGCGCCAAGGAGCTGCTGGATGGCAGCATCACCTTCCGTCGCTCTTGCGCTCATGGTGTCTGCGGCTCCGATGCACTCCTCATCAACGGGCGTAATCGATTGGCCTGCAAGGTGCGCGTGGAGCAGCTCGGCAAGAGCATCAGCGTTGCGCCACTCCCTGGGCTCCCAGTGGTGAAGGACCTTGTGGTGGATATGGATGAATTCTTCGGCAAGTACCGCTCCGTCCTCCCATTCCTCGTTGCGGACGAACCAGAGGGGGAAGGGGAGCGCCTGCAATCGCAGGAGCAGCGCGACGTCTATGACGACACCACAAAGTGCATCCTCTGCGCCGCATGCACCAGCTCCTGCCCGAGCTTCTGGGCGCAACCAGAGTATGTTGGCCCCGCCGCAATCGTGAACGCGCACCGCTTCATCTTTGATTCGCGCGACCAGGCTGCAGATGAGCGACTTGAAATCTTGAGCAACGAAGATGGTGTCTGGCGCTGCCGCACCACCTTTAACTGCGTTGATGCCTGCCCACGTGGGATCAACATCACGAAGGCGATTCTTGAGGTCTCTTCGGCGATCGGTTCACGCGGCTAGCGCGCAATGCGCTCGCTGATCGGTAGGACGGACGGCGCCTGCCGGGGGAATCCTGGTCCCGCATCAATTGGCGTTGCACTCTATGACGCATCGCGCGATGGATCTGATCGGCCAGATGCGCTCCCCGACGCAACCATTTCCGCGGCGATCGGCACCACCACCAACAACGTTGCAGAGTGGAAGGCGGTCATCTCGGCGATTGAACTTGCGGCAGAGCTCGGTGCATCTGAGCTGCGACTCCTCTTAGACAGCAAGCTCGTTGTTGAGCAGCTCAACGGGCGATGGCGCGTGCGCGACGCGAAGCTTGCGCCGCTCTGCGATGAGGCGCGTGCGCGACTTGAGCGCTTCACGACATGGAGTGCATCACACGTTCCTCGCGAGCAGAACGGCCAGGCCGATGCGCTTGCTAACGAAGGGCTCGATCGCGCACTGCGCGGCGGTCCAGCATGGGTGGTGCGTCGACCAGATGATGTGGCGCGGTCTCGCGGCACGTTGGACCGCGCAGTAGATGGCGCAGTAGGCGGCGCAGAAGTTTTGGAGGCAGATGGTGCCGCTACGCGTCTAACACTCCTCGGCACGGGGGCATCGCGTGGTGTGCCGCGCGTCGGCTGTCGCTGCGAGGTCTGTCTCTCAAAGGATGCTCGTAACCAGCGTCTGCGCAGCTCGCTTCTTCTGGAGTGGCGTGACCCTGAGACGGAGACGTCGTGTGCCGTGGTGATTGACCCAGGGATGGACTTGCGGCAGCAGGCGCTTCGCGTTGGACTGCAGCGTCTTGACGGCGCACTGATCACGCACATCCACGTAGATCACACTGGCGGCATCGACGAGCTACGCGCCTACACTGACGCGCAAGAGGCGGTGATGGAGGTAGGTGCTGGGCCTGAAACCTGCGTTGAACTCATGCGCCGCTGGGAGTACGCGTTTGACGGTCGCACTGCACCAGGGCACGGGATCCCAGCGCTGCGGCTGGTGGAGGCGCGTCCGCACGTGCAGATTCGCAGTCGCACCTTTGAGGCGATCCCACTGGTTCACGGTCGTCGTCCGGCGCATGGCTGGCGCAGTGGCGGTGTTGCCTATCTCACCGATGTGAGTTCGGTGGCGCCGAGCTCACGCGAGCGGCTGAAGGGACTCGACACGCTGATCATCTCGGCGCTGCGTGACCTTCCGCACCCAACGCATCAAACGGTGGAGGAGGCGCTCGCCGTGATCGCGGCGCTCGAGCCGCGCCGTGCAATCCTCACCCACCTGGATCACGACCTTGATTACCAGGAGCTCTCGGCGCGCCTCCCTGATGGGGTGCTCGCCGGCTTTGATGGGCTCGTCGTTGAGGTCCCGGCGCGCTAGACTCCCCTCCGGCGAGATGGTCGGACGGCCGCGAGCGTGCCTTCGGGTGCGTTCGAGGAAAGTCCGGGCTCCAAGGTGTAAGGCAGCGGGTAACGCCCGTCCGCCGCGAGGCGCGGACTAGTGCCACAGAGACGAGTCCGCCACTGAGCTTCGGCTCGGAGGCGGGGTGAAACGCGGCAAACTCTGCCTGGAGCAAGGTCAAATAGGGGGACGCTTCGGCCCTTGTGGTCGGAACTGGCGCACCGCCAGGGTCTCCGGGTTGATCGCTCGAGCCACCGAGTAATCGGTGGCCTAGATGGATGGCCGCCCCTCCCGTAAGGGGGGACAGAACCCGGCTTACAGACCATCTCGCCGACTCCCCCACGCTAAGCAACCCTCTCCCCACGCACCCCTTGACAGGCGGGGTAGGTGGGGGCAGAATGCACCGAAGTGGCTGTAAGTGGGGTGTGGTGGGGGTACCCACCCCCGAGGGCCACCGCGGAGGGGGTACAGGTGTTTACTGGCGAATACCGCCATACGATCGACGGCAAGGGACGGGTCGCCGTCCCCGCACGCTTCCGCGCGCAGCTCGATGACGGCGCCTTCGTCTCCCGCTGGCTCGACAACTGCCTCGCGATCTTCCCGCGTGCCGCCTGGGACGATCTCGCGGCAAAGGTTGCGGCACTCCCCACCGGGAATGCGAGTGCACGCGAGTTCGGCCGCTTCCTCTTCGGGAGCGCCTTCGAGGTTGAGCTCGATGCGCAGGGCCGACTCCTCCTCCCTGGAACGTTGCGCACCTGGAGTCGTCTTGAGAGTGAGGCGATGGTGGTCGGCGCACGTGATCATGCAGAGATCTGGACGCCTGCACGTTGGGATACGTATCGCGGCGGGATGGAGTCCTCTGATGCGCTCGCCGCGCAGCTGGAAGGGCTCGGCTTCTAATGCCGGAGGCGCGCGGTGCTGCGCATGAGTCGACGCTTCATCAACCGGTCTTGCTGCGCGAATCGCTCAACGGTCTCGCAATTCGTGCCGGTGGCCGCTACATCGATGCAAATCTGGGCGGCGGAGGACATGCAGAGGCGGTACTGACGGCGAGTTCGCCGAGTGG